>CADCUU010000112.1 GCA_902805995.1 uncultured Rubellimicrobium sp. | reverse complement strand
GCCTGGAACTTCCAAGGCGGCGACGCCTGGCATTCAGCCTTTTCCGCGACATGGGAAGACGGGGCGGAGTGGCCCACCCTCGCAGTCGGGACCTACATCGACCCCAAGGAGCAGTTCTTTCCTTGGGGCACCTGCGCCGACAACCTGTTGTTCCGCCCCGATGGGCGCGGCTTTGCGGAGCCCCTGCCCCTCCGCCCCGGCTTCTGTACGCTGTCGATGCTGTTCACCGACTGGGACCGGTCGGGCACGCCCGCGCTGCGAGTGTCGAACGACCGCGAATACTACAAGGGCGGGCAGGAGCAGATGTGGCGCGTGCCGCCCGGAGAGGCGCCGTCGCTCTTCACCGAGGCGGAGGGGTGGAAGTACCTCCGCATCTGGGGCATGGGCATTGCCTCGCGGGACCTGAACCTTGACGGCTATCCCGAATACGCGCTGACCAGCATGTCGGACAACAAGCTCCAGACCCTGGCCACGGTGCCGACGGATGGGAGCGCGCCGCGCCCCGATTATGCGGACGTGGCCTACCCACGCGGGGCCATTGCGCAGCGGCCCTATACGGGGGACGACATCCGGCCCTCCACCGGCTGGCACGCGGAGTTCGCGGACGTGAACAATGACGCGCGACCCGACCTCTTCTTTGCCAAGGGCAACGTGGCCGAGATGCCGGACTTCGCGAGCCAGGACCCCAACAACCTGCTGCTCCTGCGCGACGACGGCACGTTCCTTGAGGCCGGGCTGGAGGCCGGGGTGGCGAGCATGGCGATCGCGCGGGGCGCGACGCTGGCGGACCTGAACCTCGACGGGCTGCCGGACCTAGTGGTTGCGAACCGCTGGTCGAATGCGGAGGTGTGGCGCAATGCGACCGAAGGCGCAGGCCACTGGATGCAGTTCAGACTGGAGATGCCGGGTCCGAACCGCGACGGCGTGGGCGCCTGGATCGAGATGCGGCTGCCCGACGGCGTCCACTCGCGCGAGGTGACAGTGGGCGGCGGGCAGGCCGGTGGGTCCATGGGCTGGTGGCACATGGGCCTGGGCGAAGCCGAAACGGCGGAGGTGCGTGTCCTCTGGCCGGACGGGACGGAGAGTGCGTGGGAGGAGCTTCCCGCGGACGGCTTCCATGTGCTGAGGCCCGACACCCCGGCCCAGACTTGGATGCCGCGCTGATCCACCGGTACGCAGGCGTTGAAGCGGGTGCTGAGGTCCGGTCGGCCGCGACACAGGGGGTAGGCCCTCCATGTCGCGGCAAGCGCCTGACTTGGCGACTGCCCGCTAAGCCGTGTTTCATAGGCCGGTCCTTCCACTCAGCCTGGGCTTGGGCCAGAAGGACGCCGGGGAGGACGATGTCATGGCGCTCTATCTCGGTGTGGATGGCGGCGGGACCGGCTGCCGCGCGGCGGTGGCCGATGCGGAGGGCCGGGTGCTCGGCACCGGCACCGGGGGACCGGCCAACATCGCCTCTGACCTTGAAGGAGCGCAGGCGAACATTCTCGCGGCGGTGACGGCGGCGCTTCGCGCGGCGGGTCTGCCCGATGGGGAAAAGGCTTCGCTCCGGGCCGGGCTCGGGCTCGCCGGGGCCAATGCGAGCGGGACAGTTGACCGGCTGGAACGCGCCCTGCCCTTTGCCCGAACCCGCGTCGTCACGGATGCGGTCACGGCGGTGAAAGGGGCGCTGCGCGGCAATGACGGGGTCGTCGCGGCCCTCGGAACAGGGTCCGTCTTCGCGGTCCAGCGCGGCGGCACGGTGCGGCAGATCGGCGGCTGGGGCCTTGTCCTCGGGGACGAGGCGAGCGGGGCCTGGATGGGGCGGGCACTCTGCTCAGCGGCGCTGCGGGCGGTCGATGCGTTCGACGTGATGACGCCGCTTCTTGGCGCGGTTCTGGAGGAACAGGGCGGGCCCTACGGCCTCGTGTCCTTTTCCCTGAAGGCACGGCCCGTGGAGTTCGCCGCCTTGGCCCCCCGGCTCCTCGAGTCGACCGATCCCGCCGCTGTCGCGATCATGACGCGTGCCGAACAGGAAATCGCGGGCGCCGTGGACCTCCTCCGGGCCGAAGACGACCTGCCCGTGGTGTTCCTGGGAGGCCTCGGTCCCAGCTTTGCCGCACGGATGGGCGGACGATGGCCGATCCGGCCGTCCCTGGGCACCTCGCTCGACGGCGCGCTTTGGCTTGCTCGGGAGGGCGGCGAACCATAGCGGCCCCCGGCGGTTGTTCCCCTGCCAACCGCCAACATGGGGAACGGCCACCGGGCCGGAAAGGAACAGCATGGCAGAGGACAAGAAGATCGGGCTGACGACCCGCCAGGGCCACCCGGTCTACGACAACCAGAACACGCGAAGCATCGGTCCTCGCGGGCCGTTGGTGCTCGAGGACTACCACTTCCTGGAAAAGATCACGCATTTCGACCGGGAGCGGATCCCCGAGCGCGTGGTCCATGCCCGGGGTGCCGCAGCGCACGGCATCTTCGTGCCCACGGGCAAGCTGGGCGATGAGCCCATCGAGAAATACTCACGCGCCAAGGTGTTCCGCGCGGGGACGGAGACGCCGATCTTTCTGCGCTTCTCCACCGTGATCCATGGCGGCCACTCGCCCGAGACGCTGCGCGACCCGCGCGGTTTCGCCATCAAGTTCTACACCGAGACGGGCAACTGGGACCTCGTGGGGAACAACCTCAAGGTGTTCTTCATCCGCGATCCCATCAAGTTCCCGGACATGGTCCACGCCTTCAAGCCGGACCCGATCACCAACCGTCAGTCGAACCAGCGCTTCTTCGACTTCGTGTCCATGTCGTCCGAAGCCACGCACATGATTACTCACCTCTTCTCCCCTTGGGGCATTCCGGCCACCTACCGGGAGATGCAGGGCTCGGGCGTGAACACGTACAAGCTGGTGAACGAGGAGGGCCGCACTCAGCTTTGCAAGTTTCACTTCCAGCCGCGCCAGGGTGTGCGGAACCTCCTCCAGTCCGAGGCCGAGGCGATCCAGGCCAAGGATTTCAACCACGCGACGGGCGATCTCTACGCTTCCATCGAACGCGGTGAGTTCCCGGAATGGGACATGTTCATCCAGGTGATGGACGACCACGAGCACCCGGAACTCGACTGGGACCCCCTGGACGTCACCAAGCTCTGGCCCGAGGACCAGTTCCCGCTGCGCCATGTGGGGCACATCCAGCTCAACCGGAACCCGGTGGACTACCACAACGAGGTGGAACAGGTGGCCTTCGGCACGGGCGTGCTGGTGGACGGGATCGACTTCTCGGAGGACAAGCTCCTCCAGGGACGCACCTTTGCCTATTCTGACACGCAGCGTTACCGCGTGGGGCCGAACTACCTGCAACTGCCGATCAACGCGCCCAAGTGCCCCTTCGCGACCAACCAGCGCGGCGGGCAGATGAGCTACCATGTCGACGGGGCCGAGCAGGGCGCGGACCCGCATGTGAACTACGAGCCCTCGAACTTCGAAGGACTGCGCGAACAGGAGCGCACGGGCGCCCCGCCCCGGACGCATTGGGCGGGCGAGGTAGGACGCCAGCGGATCGAGCGCACGAACGACTTCGCCCAGGCGGGCGAGCGCTACCGCAGCTACGAGGACTGGGAGCGCGACGAGCTGATCTCGAACCTCGTGGGCGCGCTGTCGGACTGCGCCCCGGTCATCCAGGAGAAGATGATCCGGCACTTCACACTCGCCGACCCCGATTACGGCCGGCGCGTGGCCGAGGGGCTCGGACGAAGCCTGAGCAGCGCCGCCGCCGAGTAAGGTGATCGCAGGCTGACGCACGACCCCGGGGGCACCCGCTCCCGGGGTCCACCTCCTCCGACGGCAGGGTTGGCAGGCGGCCCTTTCCGGACGGAACCAGCAGCTTACCTTTGGTGCATGACCTTTCTTATCCTGGCCCTGGCGGTCGTGCTCCTAGGCGTGACCCTTGCCCCCATGTCGGGCACCCATCACTGGTGGGTGCGGATGTGGGATTTCCCGCGCATCCAGATCGCCATCGCACAGGCGATCGTCGTCGCGCTGGCGGTGATCTTCCTGAGGGGCGCGCTGCTCTGGGTCGTGCTGGTGCCGACGCTGGGGGGGATGGTGCTGCACCTGCTCCGCATCCGCCCGTTCACGCCGATCCACAGCAAGGAAATGCGCTTCGCGCCTATGCGGGGCGACGGGTCGGAGGTCAAGCTCCTGGCCGCCAACGTCCTCATGGAGAACGACCGGCACGACCTCGTCCGCGATCTGATCGCCCGCCATGACCCGGACGTCCTCCTCCTTATGGAAACGGACCAAGTCTGGCTGGACGGGGTGCGTCCGGCGCTGGAGGGGTATCCGACCGTCATCACCGTGCCGCAGGACGACTACTACGGCCTCATCTTCGCAACCCGGCTGGAGGTGGTGCAGTCCGAGGTCGCCTTCCTGACCGCCGACGAGACGCCTTCCGTCTGGGCAGAGCTGAAGACGCGATCCGGGCGGGTGTTCCGCTTCGTGGGCCTTCACCCCGAGCCGCCGGTGCCGGGCGTGGACACGGATGAGCGCGACGTGCAGATCCTTTACGCCGCGCGCTTTGCCCGGGCGACGGACATCCCCCTCATCGTGATGGGCGACTTCAACGATGCCGCCTGGTCCCCGACCTCGCGGCTCTTCAAGCATTACGGGCGCTACCTCGACCCCCGGATCGGGCGCGGGCTTTACGCCAGCTTCCACGCCAAGAACCCGCTGATCCGCTGCGCCATCGACCAGCTCTTCGTGACCGAGGAGGTAGCGATGGTGGAATTCCGGCTGGGCGAGAAGACCGGATCGGACCACTTCCCCGTCGTGGCTTGCGTGCGGATCGATCCCAACGAGGCGCGGCAGCTCAACGTCGCGCCAAAGCATATGACCCCGGAAGAGCGGGAGGAGATCGACGCGCGGCTGGAGGAATATCGGCAGGGTCTGAAACGCGAGGACACGCCCGCGCTGGGCGTCTAGACGTCGCCCAAAGCCGCGCGAAGGTTGCCCCCGGTAACCGAGAGACGCTGCACGGCCTCCTCGGGCGACAGCCCCTTGGCGACGAGGACCGCGCGCTTCACGTTGTTGTCCGCGAGCGAAAGGGCCTGCTGCGCGGCCTCAAGCGAGACGGCGGCAATCCGGGCCACCATCTCGGCCGCGCGCTGGCGGAGCTTGGCATTGAGAGGGCGCATGTCCACCATCAGGCCGCTATGCACCCGGCCCAGCCGGATCATCACGCCCGTGGAGATCATGTTCAGCACGACCTTCTGCGCCGTCCCCGCCTTCATCCGGGTGGAGCCCGCCACCACCTCCGCCCCCGTCGGCACAAGGATCGGAATCTCGCAGGCCACCAGGAGCGCGGCCTCGGGGGCATTGGATACGCCGATCGTCAGCGCGCCCGCGTCCCGCGCGGCGGACAAGACAGCGAGCGTGAAGGGCGTGCGCCCGCTGGCCGCCAGGGCGATCAGCACGTCCTGCGGACCCAGCGTCGCCGTTGACACCTGCCGAACGGCGTCATCCCGGTCATCCTCGGCTCCTTCGACAGCATGCAGAAGGGCCTGCTCGCCCCCGGCCAGGAGGAACAGGATGCGTTGCTCCGGCCAGTCGAAGGTGGGCGGCAGCTCGCTTCCGTCCTGCACGGCGATACGAGCCGAGGTCCCTGCTCCGGCATAGGCGAGCCGCCCCGACCCGTCCGTCAGGCGGAGGGCCGCGGTCTCCACGGCGCGGGCGATCTGGGGCAGCGCGGGCCCTACGGCCGCGACGGCGGCGAGTTGGGATTCCCAGATGGCGGTCGCGACGCGGCCCGGGGACCAGGCGTCGAGGTCCTGGAATCGGGGATCGACGGATTCGGTCATGGTCTCTCCAGGCGCCGGGCGGCACGGCTGGAAGCTAGGCGGGCCCGCTGCCGCGTCCACGGCCCCTGCCCTTGCCGCCGCCCGTGGACAGGGGCATGAGGTCGGGACCAACGAGGGAGAGCGGGTCCATGGCGCAGGTCGTAGTGGTCGGGGCGGGCATCATCGGGGCGTCCATCGCATGGCATCTGGCGCGCGGCGGCGCCGACGTCGTGCTGGTGGATGGCGGCATCGCCGGGGGCCTCGCCACGCCGCGATCCTGGGCTTGGATCAATGCGAGCTGGGGCCACCCCGATCCCTATGTCCGGCTCCGGATCCGCTCCATGGAGGAATGGCGGCGGCTCGACGGGATCGTGCCGGGCCTTCGGGTGAACTGGTGCGGCAGCCTCGTCTGGGACCTGCCGGAGGAGGAGCTGCGCGCCTTCGTGGAGGAACGCCAGGCGCTGAGCTACGACATCCGCCTCGTGGACCGGGCCGAGGCTGCCGCGCTGGAACCCGCCCTCCTCGATCCGCCCGCGCTCGCCGCCTATTCTCCTGCCGAGGGGGCGATCGAGCCGCTGGAGGCCACGCAGGAGCTGCTGGTCGATGCGGAACGGCGCGGCGCGCGGATGCTGATCGGCCAAGCTGTCGAACGGCTCCTGTCGGAGGACGGGCGTGTGACCGGCGTACGCCTTGCGGACGGGACGGAGATCGAGGCCGGAACCGTCGTGCTGGCGGCTGGCACCGCCACGCGCGACCTCGCCGCCCAGGTCGGGGTCGATGTGCCGGTCGAGGGGCCAGCCGGGCTCCTCGTCTCGACCGAGCCGGTCGAGACGATGCTGAACGGCCTCGTCGTCGGGCCGGGGCTGGAGTTGCGGCAGCTTCGCGACGGGCGGCTGCTGGGCTCGGGCCATTATGCGGGGACCGATCCGGGCACCGACCCGCTGCGGACGGCCGAGGAACTGCTGGGCGCGATTCGCTCCGGCGTGAATGGGGGAGAGGCGCTGCGGTTGGGCGGCTACACGATCGGCCATCGCCCGGTGCCCGAGGACGGCCTGCCCATCGTCGGGCCCGCCGCCCCGGGACTCCATGTCGCCGTGACCCATTCGGGCGTCACGCTGGCCCCGGTCATCGGCCGCGTAGTGGCCGAAGAAC
>CADCUU010000111.1 GCA_902805995.1 uncultured Rubellimicrobium sp. | reverse complement strand
TCAGGTCCACATAGGCGCGCGACGCCCCGGCCCGCAGCAAGGGCGCGCCATGCAGCGGCGCCGCATCGAAGAGGAGGTCCACGAAGGCATCCTCCGACGACCGGATCGCCCGCGAATCAAGCTCGGCGCGGTCGAGGAACGCCTGGGGGTAGTCGCGTCCCGAATGGGGGGACGCGAAGACCACCGAGGTCGTCCGGCGTTCGGGCCGCGTGAGGTGAAAGGCCTGGGTCATCATCGGGCGAAACGATCCGTCATAATCCGGCGTGGGCCGACATAGCGTGCAATATAGGCCCGCCAAAAGCCCTTGACCGCCCCTCGCGCAGCCTTTATCAGCCGCCCACCCGATGCCGGTCCCTCCGGGGCACTGGCAGACGGAAAGGGCGGTTAGCTCAGCGGTAGAGCACTACGTTGACATCGTAGGGGTCACAGGTTCGATCCCTGTACCGCCCACCATTTCCTGCAGGATGTCCCTGCGCACGAAACCCAAGGCGCGTGTGTGCGCCGCGAAAGGAAGAGACGACGATGAAGGTCGCCAACTCGCTCCGCTCGCTCAAGCAGCGCCACCGCGATTGCCGCGTCGTGCGCCGTAAGGGCCGCGTTTACGTCATCAACAAGACCCAGCCCCGCTACAAGGCACGTCAGGGCTGATCCGCCGCCTTCGCCCTTAGGCGACGATGGAAGGTCAGGCGCCCAAGGCCCCCAGGGGCCAGGGCGCAACAGATACAAAGGGCCGCCACCGGGCAATCGGGGCGGCCCTTTCGCTGTCCGGGCCACCGCCAGAGCGGTCGGGATTTCCCCACCCACGCGGCGCTAGCATCCTCCCCCTTCTCCGCCTTACCTTCCCGTCAGATGCATCGCCAAGGGAGGGCACACCGATGATGACCAGGACCGCGTGGAGGCTCGGCGCCACGGCCGCCCTCGCGCTCGGGGCGGCGCCTGCGCTGGCCCAGGACTTCTGCGGGGGCGTCAGCGCCAACGGCCAGTGGATCGGTGGCACCGAAGCCGCCTCGGACGTCACTGCGGCCGCCTCCCACATGGAGCAGATGGCCCTGGTCCTCCAGAACAACGAATATGTCGCGCTCTTCTCCGTCTCCGCCCCGACCGAGGTCCGGGTCGAGGCGCAGGGCCGCGGCGCGGGCGATCCCCTGATGGACCTCCGCGACGAAGGTGGCTCCATCGTCCTGTCCGACGACGATTCGGGCGGCAACGGCGCCGCGCGGGCCGAGACGACGCTCCAGCCCGGCCGCTACTGCCTGTCGATGAAAAGCTACGACGGCGCGCCCATGACCGGCTTCGTCCGCGTCGGCCGCGCCGAGCACGCCGCCCTCACCACCGGCCTCGACTCGGAGCCCGTGCCAGTCGCCGACCCTGTCCAGCCCTCCGATCCGGCGCAGCCCACCGATCCCATGGCGCCCGCCGATCCGGCAATGGCGGCCGGCCCCTGCGACGCGTCTACCGTCACCCGCTCCCTGGCCGAGGGCCCCATCGACGCCCAGATCGCCACGGCGCCCGTCTCCGCCACCGCCTCCGCGACCGAAGTGCCCTACTGGGGCTTCACGCTGTCCGCCCCCACCGCCCTGTCCATCACCGCCGAGAACGAGACCGCCGACCCCGTCGTGACCCTTTACGACGAGTTCGGGACCTACATCGCGGAGAACGACGACTTCGACGGCCTCAACTCGCGAATCGACCAGGCGAGCCCCCTTCAGCCCGGCACCTACTGCCTCGCCATGCAGGCCCTGAGCGACAGCGCCGCCCCGATCACCGTGAGCCTGTCGGCCTATGACGCCCAGGCCGCTCAGGTCGGCATGTACGAGCGCGGCGAGGCCTCGCCCCCGCTCGACGGCTCCTATCCGGTGACGGCGCTCGGCGCCCTCGCGACCCGGCTGCGGACGGACGTGACCTCCACCGACGCGGCCACTTGGTTCTCCTTCGACATGGCCGAAAGCGGGCTCGTCCTCGTCGAGGCCGTGGCCACTGGCGGGGGCGATCCGACCCTTGTGCTGTACGACGACTTCGGCCGCCAGGTCGCCTACAACGACGACAACGGCTCGACCTTGGATAGCCTTATTACTGCCCGCCTGCTGCCCGGCACCTACCTCGTCGGCGTCCGTCAGGTCAGCGAAGGGACCCAGGCCCTGACGCGCATGCTGTTCGAACGCTACGTCCCGGCGCAATAACGGCCCCGCCCCGACCGCCTTTCCCAGACGGCCCCTCCCGACCGGAGGGGCCGCTCACCCCCAACGCGCGATCAGTCCGCGAGGGCCTGCCCCAGCGTATCGGCTAGCAGCCGCACCAGCGTCGGCTCGTCGAGGAAGCCCGACGCCGTCAGGCCACGGTCCCGCTGGTAGTTCCGCAGCGCCCGCCGCGTGTCTCCGTCGAAACGCCCATCCACCGTCCCCGGCTCCAGCCCCAGCGTACCAAGCCGCTGCTCGATCACCCGGGCGGTCAGCGCGTTCAGGCCCAGCGCCTCCTCGGCCTGCCGGGCCTCGGCATTCCCTTCAGCGTTCTGCCGCGCCTGCACGAGCCGGTTCCGTCGCGCCTGCGCATCCTCGACGAACCGTCCTTGCGGATGTGCCTCTAGATACTGCTGATAGGCGACAATGGTGTCCGCCTCGCGCGCGGCATCCCAGGACTGCCGGTCTGCCCCCTGCGCGGCGGCGCGCTTCTGCTCCTCGATCTCGGCCAGACGGTCATTGGCCGCGGGAGAGAATCGCCCATCCGGGTAACGCTCCAGATACGCCCGGAGCCCCGCCTCGTCTCCTCCCTCGGCCCCAGTCGCCTCCCAATAGGCACGGTCGGCCTGCTCGGCCGCCTCGCGCTGCCGCTGGGCCTCCGCCTCGAGCTGCTGGGCCCGACGCGCGGCCTGCGCCTCCAGCCGGCCAACCTGCTCCCGGTCAAGGTAGGAGGTTTGCGAGAATCCGTTCTGCTGCTGCCAGTCGGTGACCGCCCGCCGCGTGCCAGGCCCGAAGATGCCGTCGATCCCGCGCGGGTCAAAGTTGAGGAGGGACAGGTTCCGCTGGATCTGCCGCCTCTGGTCGCGGGTGAGTCCCAGAGCCTCCTCGGCCAGACGCGCCTCGCGGTTGGGCTCCGACAGGATCGCCTGGATGCCCTGCTGCGCCTGCGCGGCATAGCGCCCCTGCGGATAACGTTCGAGGTAGTTCTGGTAGGCCAGCACCGTGTTGAGCGCCACCGCCCCCTGCCACAGCGCCGTTTCCTCGGCCTGGGCATTGGGCGCGGGCGCCGGAGCCGGCGCGGCGGCCTGCACCGGGTTGAAGACAAAGCCCGTTGGCAGATAGCCCTCCGCCTCTATCCCATCGTTCTCGGCCACAAGCCGGGTCAGGTTCCCGCGCGACTGCGACAGCTCGTCCGCAAGGAAGTTCGCCGCATCCCGCGGGCTCCCGGTAAAGACCGTCACGCCCTGCGGAATCTCCAGATCGCCCAGGCCCTCGCGCAGCCAAGGGTCGTAATTTTCCTCCGCCTCCTCCTCCACGCCCAGCAGCAGCACCGCGCGCGAGGGCTGGCGCGCCAGCACCAGAAGCAGGTTCTCCAAGGGCAGAGCACGCGCCGTCCCCCCAAGTCCCATCAGCGTGGGCGAGGCGGCCTCGCGCGTCATGTACCAGGTCCGGTCCCCGTCCGTGACGAAACGGCCCGACAGCGCCACGAGGATACGGTCGGCCTCGGGCACCGCGGTCATGAACTCCTGCAGGCTCCGGGCCACCCCGGCCGCCTCACCGTTCTCGAGAGCGACGACATCGAAGCCAAGCGCCAGGAGCCCGTCCACCGCATCGACCACCTCCTCGCCCCGGCGCAGGTCCGGCAGGTTCTCGTAGTCGGAGGTCCCGAGCACGAGGGCCAGGGGCTCCGCGACGCCCGCAATCGGCAGCAGGGCCGCAAGGGCCGAAGTGAGAAAGAGGCGGCGCATCGGCTGGTCCTTTCATCCTGTCCCGCGCTCTTTGGCGCTCCCCGGACGTGGGGGAGCATGGTAGCGCGGCGCTGAAAACGAGCCAGTGGCCGATGGGGCCGCTATGCAATAGCGCAGGGCCGCCAAGCTTTGGCGGCCCTGCGAGAGGGACGGGCGTCCAAAGCCGCCCGTACCGGATCAGAAGTTGAAGACGACAGCCACGCCGAGGGTGTTGTCCGTCTCCTCGGTGCCCGCGAGGGCCGGATCGCTGTTGTACTCGCTCAGGACGTTCGTACGCAGTTGCAGCGAGTCGCTCAGTCCGACCACGAGAGCGAGGTCGTTGGTGACCGTCGTGGTTTCGTCCGAACCGATGACATCGGTGTCGTTCGTCACCGCGATCCTGTCATTGACTTGGTAGAGAAGGTCCGACGAAAGGCTCACTGCAACCTCTTCGACCCGCGCGCCCTCGTCCACTGCGGGCGTGGTCACGTCATCGAAGTCCCGGTACCAGCGATAGCCGGGACCAGCCTGGACGCCCCAGACGAAGCGCTCGGTTTCCACGATGCGGTAGCCCAGGCCCACGCCCACGAAGATGTCCTCGCGGTTGCCCGACACCTCGTCGTCGTCCAGGAAGTCGATCTCGCCGGGGTTGTCGTCGAACACGGCGACGCCCTGCGCATAGCCATAAAGCCGATCGGAGAGGTCCCGCGTGTACTGGGTCGACAGGAAGGCGCTGGTCTCCTCGTCGTCGGTCTCTCCGTCCCGGGTGTAGGTCACGGCAAAGTTGAGGTCCGCGCCATTCACGCCGTCATAGAAGCCGTAGCGGGCGGCGATGCCGATGTTCGTCTCTTCCTGGTTGCCCGAGGTCGCGGTAGCCCGGCCCGCGATCGACCCGGAATAGCCAAGCTCACGCTCCCGGTTCCCGACCACGTCGGTGTCCTGCTCGAAGTCGTCGTCCACGTCGTCCGCGATCTCGTCCACCACGTCCGACGCGGCTTCCTCGATGCCAAAGATCGTGGTCTGGGCCTGGGCAGCGCTGCTCCATGCCGCAACCAGGGCCACAGCGGCCACGGAGGCCCAAAGTCTTGTGTCGGTCATCTCTATCTTCCTTAGGGGCGTCGCTTCGAGTGTCGTCGCGACTCGAAGGGCGAACCCCTCCCCCGGCGGATCGTTTCATGCCCGTGGACGATGCAGTGGCAATGTTGCTAAAATGCCACCATCAGGCCAGCCCGACCCTTACGCCGACCCGTCATCCACCGCATCGCGGGAGGAGATCCCCATCGCCTCCAGCCCCGCCTCCAGATGCTCGGCCAGGTGGTCCGTGCCCTTGAGGTATTCGGCCGTGGGCGTGGTCGCCTGCTCCAAGGCGGTCCGGCGCGCGTCGTCCCATTCCTCGGGTTCGAAGTCCCCGCGCCCGACCCACAGCAGCGCCACGAGGTCCGCGACCTCGTCCTCGTCCAGCCCCGACAGCAGCCCGTCGAACTGCTCCTCGGCGCCGGTCATCTGCTCGGTCATCTCGCGGGCAAGGAGGATCACCTCGCCCACCTGGTCGGTCCCGATATCCATGACTTCGCTCCCCTGTTCAGTGCCTTGCGGAACGGGCCGCCCACGGCTCCGGTTCCGCCCAGCCCCCAGCCAAGCCCATCAGTCATGCAGGTCAGTCAGGCCTCTCAGTGCGGGTAAGGCGTCTCCAGCGGACCGCTGGTGCCGTCGCCCGTGCCCAGGGATCGGGCGTTCCAGGCCAGCGACACATAGGTGTCGTTCCGCTCCACATAGCCGTCGCCGCCGTAGCCCAGCCAGAAGGTCCGGCCATGCAGCCCCGTCAGGACGTAATGGTCGGGCGACCGGTAGAGCCGCCCCGCCGGCCCCTGCGGACCGCCCGAGCAGACGCCCTGGCCACCCTGGCAGGGAAAGAACTGATAGGTGTTGAGCTGGCCATCCTCGGTCGCGACCACGGACATGGACCCGAACTCGAAGGGTGCCTCGGTCAGCGACCGCTCGAAGGTGCGCTGGTAGGCCGCCGCATAAGGCCCCGCCTCCAGTTGCTCCGGCGCGACGGAGAAGTCCATGCGCGGCACCGGCTCCGCCCCGATCTGCGCGCAGGCGCCCAACGCCAGAAGCCCCAGGATCGCCGTTGCCCGTGTCGCCGACATGCCGTGTCTCCCTCACCGTTCACGGGAACGCTAGCCGCCCCGTCCGCCCCTGTCCATCAGCGCCGTCCAAAGAGCCGCTCGATGTCCTGCAACCGCAACGCCACAATGGTCGGGCGCCCGTGGTTACACTGCCCGGAATTGGGCGTCCGCTCCATCTCGCGCAGAAGGGCGTTCATCTCCTCGGGCCGCAGCCGCCGCCCCGAACGCACCGATCCGTGGCAGGCGGCGCGGCTCAGCACGGCGTCGATCCGCCGCGCCACCGCCTCGGGCCCCGGCCCGCCCGCCTGGGTCAGCGTCTCGGCCAGCGCCTCGGCCACGTCGCGCAGCAGCGCCGCCCCATCGGCCTGCGCCAGGGCGGCGGGCAGTTCCCGCAGCGCCACCGCGCCGCGCCCGAACGATTCCACCACCAGCCCGATCCGCTCCAGATCCTCCGCCGCCGCGACGAGCCGCTGCACGTCGCCGTCGCCCATCTCCACGACCAGGGGAATCAGCAGCGGCTGCGAGGGCACACGCCCCCCCGCCGCCTCGCGCTTGAGCCGCTCATAAATCAGCCGCTCATGCGCGGCATGCTGGTCCACGATCACGAGGCCCTCGGCGGTTTCCGCGACGATCCAGTTGCCGTGAAGCTGCGCCCGCGCGGCCCCCAGTGGAAAATCCGGCGCGGGCTCTTCCTCGGGCATGGCCCAAGGCGCGGATGGGGCCATGGCTTCCGCCAGACCCGGCGCCAGACCCGGCGCCTGCGCCTGCATCGCCGCCTGCACCGCATGGGACGAGGGCCGCCCAGGCCCTCCATAGCTGCCCTGATACCCCCGCGCGGCCGGTATCTCGGGCCGCACGGCCTCCAGCAGCGCCTCGCCCAAATCCGGCGCTGCCCGCAGCCCCGCCAGCGCCCGCCGAAGCCCCGCGACCACAAGCCCGCGCACGAGGTCGGGGTCCCGGAACCGCACCTCGGC
>CADCUU010000110.1 GCA_902805995.1 uncultured Rubellimicrobium sp. | reverse complement strand
TCTCATTCGCGTTCATCAGCGAGGACGTTCTGGGAGAACTGCGTCCCCAGAGTGGCAAGGCGCGACTTCACCTCCTTCATCCGCTCCGCCTCGGCCCCCTCAAGCCGCGCCCCCGCGCGGACGAAGCCGCGATGGGTAAGATACAGCACCCGCTCCTCCTCCGGCGACAGGTCGAGCGAGTCGCGGCGCTGCCAGAGGTCGTCGATCCGTGCAAAGAGCGCCGTGTTCGACGTGATTTCCGACCCATAGGCCGACAGCTTGGGAGCAAGTTCGCGCTCTAGGGCCTGCCGCGCCTCGTTGCTGTCCGCCCCGGCCAGCGAGTAGAACGCGGACAGCACGCGGCTCAGGTCCCGGTCCGCCAGTTCCAGCGCGGAGACGGTGTTCTGGAAGGTCACAGGCTCGGCGCTGTGTCCGATCGCGCGGACGGCGTTGCGCGCCGTGTCCAGCGTCGCCTCGACCGCAGGGCCGAAGTCGTCGTCCGTGATGGCGTCAAAGGGCGGCAACCCGTAAGGCGTGGTCCAGTCGGTCAGAAGGGGGTTCATGGCGGTCTCCCATAAGTCCGGGCGAGCCTAGGACGCGCGCCAATCGGGCGCCACCCCGGGTGGGATCACATCGAACGTGACGCCCTACCCGGCCTGCGCCCGCAGCCGCATCTCCACCCGCCGCAGCACCAGCGACAGCCCGATGGTCATCGTGAGGTAGATGAGTGCCACGACGTTGTAGGTCTCGAAGTATCGGAAGTTCCCCGCTGCGATCACCTTTCCAAGCTGCGTCACGTCCGTCACCCCCAGCACCGACACCAGCGAGGAATCCTTCACCATCGCCACGAAGTCGTTGCCCAGAGCTGGAAAGATCGTGCGGAACGCCTGCGGCAGCGTCACCAGCCGAAAGCGGTGCCACCCCTTCAACCCCAGCGCCTGCGCCGCCTCGATCTGCCCCCGGTCCACCGACTGAAGGCCCGCCCGGAACACCTCCGCCAGAAAGGCGGAATAGGCCAGCGTCAGCGCGATCACCGCCCGCCACAGCAAAGAGAAGTCGCGGGCCCGCACCGGCTCGACCCCGAGCCGCCCGGCGACCCAGTTCCAAAGGTCGACCAGGGCCGGGGCCAGCACAAAGGCTACGTAAAGGAGCAGGACGATGATCGGCACGCCCCGCATCACCTCGATGTAGAGCCGTGAGACCTGCCGCAGCACCACGCTCCGCGACAACTGCATCAGCGCCAGCCCCAGCCCCAGCGCGCAGGCAAAGGCATAGGCCACCACGGCCACCATCGCGGTGATCCAGATCCCCTTCGACAGCTTGCGGAGGATATCGGAATAAAGCGGGCTCGCCAGCACTTCCCAGAACAGGAAAAGGCCCGCCGCGCCCACCGCGACGAGCCACCAGGGAAAGTCCCGCACTGGACCCTTGTCAGGCGCCAAGGCCGGCGATCACTGGCCCATCGCGTAATCGACGAACCACTTCTGGTTCAGCGCCTCCAGCGTCCCGTCCGCGCGCATCGCCTCGATGGCGGCGTTGACCGGCTCCACGAGGTCGGAGCCTTTCGGGAAGATGAACCCGAACTCCTCGGTCCCCAGCGGCTCCCCCACGATCTTGAGAGCGCCGTCCGAGGCCGCGACATAGGCCTGCGCCGCCGCCGAGTCCGACAATGTCAGGTCCACGTCGCCCGTCCGTAGCGCCTCAAGCCCCGCGCTGAAGGTCTCGAACTTCACGACGCGGGAATTGGCCTCGTCGCCGTCGAGGATCTCGTAAACCGCAGTGTAGAAGGGCGTGGTGCCGGGCTGGGCCGAGACCAGGAGGTCGGGGTCCGCGCCGAAGGAGGCCGCGTCGGTGAACCGCTGCTCGTCGGCTCGCACGATCATCAGCATCTGGCTCGTCATGTAGGGGGCCGAGAAGTCCACGACCTCCTTGCGGTCGTCGCGGATGGTGATGCCGGTCATCCCCAGGTCGAACTGCCACTCGGACACCGCCGGGATCATCGCGTCCCAGGAGATGTTCTCGTAGGCGACCGTCGCGTTCAGCCGTTCCGCGATCTCCGCCATCGCGTCGTATTCCCAGCCGACCGCGTTGCCGTCCGCGTCCATGAACTGGAGCGGCGGATAGGCGTTCTCGGTCACAACGGTGATCTCGCGGCCCCCGAGGTCGGGCAGGTCCTGGGCAGCGGCGGCGGTCCCGGCCAGCGCGAAGGCGGCCGAGGCGAGAAGGCGGACGGCGGTCATGAAGGGCTCCCTGTGCGCTTGTTCTCCGCCGAGATAAGCCCCTCGTCCGCGTGAAGACAAGCGGGAGCCGGTCCCGTCAGCTCGCCGTCTTGCGCAGGCTCTGGACGAACAGGCGGGCGACCTCGCGCACGGCCTCGTCGTCCTTGGTCTCGTCCGAAGCGTGGTCGCCCAGCCGTTCGATGCTTCCCTCCAGATGGTCCACGAGGCCGGGGAACTGGCGCTCGATATAGACCAGGGTCTGAAAAAGCATGTGCTCGGTGGCAAGCTCGCGGTGACGGGCTTCGGCCCCGCTCTGCGTGAGAGAGGAGCCGAGGGAGGAGCGGGGGGAGGAATCGGTGACCATGCCGGGGGAGCTAGGAGCCCGGCATCCGGCTTCAAGCCCGCGTCAGGCCCGCCCGGCGGCGCCCCGCCCGTCGCAGACCGGGCAGCCCGGCTGGGCCTCCAGCGCGACGACCCGCGCCTCGGCATGGAGCCCGTCGAACAGGAACATCCGGCCCCGCAGCGTCTCCCCCGCGCCGGTCAGGTGCTTGACGGCCTCCAGCGCCATCATCGTCCCAAGCACCCCCGGCAAAGGCCCCGCGACCCCCGCCTCCGCGCAGGAGGGTGACAGGCCAGGGGCCGGAGCCTCGGGGAACAGGCAGGCGTAGCAGGGTCCGCCCCGTGCGGGGTCATAAAGGGAGATCTGCCCCTCCCACGCCGTCAGCGCCGCAGCGACAAGGGGCCGCCCGGCCCGCACGGCAGCGGCGTTGACCATCGCGCGGGTGGCGTAGCTGTCCGTCCCGTCGAGGATCAGGTCGTAGCCGCCGAACAACTCCGGCGCGATCTCTCCGGTCAGGCGGCGACTATAGGTGCGCACCGTGACATGAGGGTTGAGCGCAACCACGGCATCGGCGGCGGACTGCGCCTTTGGCCGCCCGACATCCGCCTCCCCATGGATTACCTGCCGCTGGAGGTTCGACACCTCCACCTGATCGCCGTCGATGACCCCGATCGTGCCCACCCCCGCCGCACCGAGATACAGGAGCGCCGGGCTCCCCAGCCCCCCCGCGCCCACCACAAGCACCTTGGCGTCGTGCAACTGCCGCTGCCCCGGCCCGCCGATCTCGCGCAGCGTGATGTGGCGGGCGTAGCGCGACAGCTCGTCATCGGAGAATGTCCCCCGGGCTGGAGCGGGCGCGGGCTCCGGCGTCTGGCGGCGCACTGCCTCGGCCCGGACACGGCCCAGCACGCGACTGTAGATCCAGGCAACTCCGACCGCAGCGATGAGAAGCAGCCACAAGCGCGGATCGCTCCCCGTCGCCTCGCGCAGCGGGTGTCCGTCGGGAAGGAGCACATGCAGCCCAAGCACCGCCGTGAGCAGGATGCCCAGCATGAGGAGCCGCGCCTGCGTGGGCGTGCCCATGACGCGGCCGGTGATCCAGATCACCGCCGCCAGCACCCCCACCAGGATCACGGGAGGAGCCCCGTGGAGCCGAACCCGCCCGCCCCGCGCAAGGTGTCGTCGAGATCCTCCGCCAACTCGAACCCCGCGCGGGTCACGGGTGCCACGACAAGCTGCGCGACCCGGTCGCCATGCGCCAGCGTCACCGTCTCGTCCCCCGCATTGAGGAGCAGCACCAGCACCTCGCCCCGGTAATCGGCATCGATGGTCCCCGGCGCGTTGGGCAGCAGCAGCCCCCTACGCGCCAGCCCCGACCTCGCACGGACCTGCCCCTCATAGCCTTTGGGGATGGCAAGCCGAAGCCCCGTAGGCACCGCAGCCCGCCCACCCGGCGGCAACGTCAGGCCCGTGGCTCGCAGGTCCGGGGGCAGATGCGCGCAGAGATCGGCCCCGGCGGCCCCCTCTGTCTTGTAGTCAGGCAGCGGCAGGGACCGGTCCGCCCCCTCGGCCCAGGCGAGGCGCACGACCGGCCTCACGCCAGGGCCCGCGCGATCCGCTGGGCGAGGCGCTCCGCGACGGCGTCCTTGCCCATCCGCTCCCAGGCTTCCTCGCCCTCGGCGGTGATGAGCGTCACGGCATTCTCCGACCCGCCCATGATCCCCGTCCCGGGCGAGACGTCGTTGGCGACGATCCAGTCGCAGCCCTTCCGCAGCCGCTTGGCCCGGGCATGATCCAGCACGTTCTCCGTCTCCGCTGCGAACCCCACCACGAGTCGGGGCCGCCCCGCGCCCAGGCCCGCCACCCCAGCAAGGATGTCAGGGTTCGGCGCAAGCTCCAGCCGCGGAGGCCCACCCTCCCCCTTCTTCAGCTTCTGCTCCGAGGTTCCGACCACCCGCCAGTCCGCCACCGCCGCCGCCATCACCGCCGCATCCGCCGGGAGCGCTTTACGCACGGCCTCCAGCATCTCGGCAGCCGTCTCCACCCGGTGCACTTCCACCCCCTCCGGCGCGGGGACCGAGGCCGGCCCGGTGACAAAGCTCACCCGCGCGCCCAGCCGCGCCAGCGCCGCCCCGATGGCCGCCCCCTGCGCGCCCGAGGACCGGTTGGCGATGTAGCGCACCGGGTCGATAGGCTCATGCGTGGGACCGGAGGTGACAAGCACATGCCGTCCTGTCAGAGGCCCCGCGACAGGCGACAGCGCCGCCTCGATGGCCGCCACGATCTCCAGCGGCTCGGCCATCCGCCCGGGCCCGTACTCCCCGCAGGCCATGGCCCCGTCGTTCGGCCCGACGAACAGCACGCCGTCCCCACGCAGCGTGGCAAGGTTGCGCTGCGTGGCCGGATGCTCCCACATCCGCACGTTCATCGCAGGCGCCATCAGGACCCGCTTGTCGGTCGCCAGCAGCAGCGTCGCCGCGAGGTCCCCTGCAAAGCCCCCCGCCGCCCGCGCCATGAGGTCGGCAGTGGCGGGCGCGACCACGATCAGGTCGGCGGCGCGCGACAGCTCGATATGCCCCATCTTCGCCTCGGAGGTGAGATCGAACAGGACCCGGTGCACCTCCGCCCCGGCCAGCGAGGACACCGACAGCGGCGTCACGAACTCCGCGCCCGAGGAGGTCAACACCGGCGTCACCTGCACGGCACGCTCCTTCAGCCGCCGGATCAGGTCCAGCGACTTGTAGGCGGCGATGCCGCCCCCGATCACGAGAAGGATGTGCCGCCCCCGAAGCATGCGGGGACATTTGGCGGGCCAGCGGGCAGAGTCAATCCGAACACCCGCCCCAGCGACGAACGGGGGCAACGACAAAAGGGGCCGACGCCAAAGGCGCCTCCCCCTCCTACCGTCCGCAGGGCATGGGGGCCCAGGCCCCCGCACCCGTCAGTTGAAGAAGTGCATGACCTCGCGGCTCTGCGTCTCAAGGCTCCGGCGCATCTTGCCGAACGCCGCCGCCTCCAGCTGCCGCACCCGCTCCTTGGACAGGCCAAGCTCGTCGCCCAGGGACTCGAGCGTCCGGGGCTCGTCCCGCAGCTTGCGCTCCCGGACGATGAACCGCTCCCGCTCGTTGAGAGCCGACAGGGCCATCAGCAGCCACTGGCGCAGCGTGTCGGTGTCATGGTTCACCTCGACCCGCTCGGCCGCCTGCGGACCGTCGTCCTCCAGCGCCTCGATCCACTCGCGGCCTTCTTCCTCGGCGGACTGCGTGGCGTTCAGCGAATAGTCGGACCCCGACAGACGCCCTTCCATCATCTCCACGTCGGCGAGCGGCACGCCCACCTCCTTGGCGATCATGGCGCGAACCTCGTGGGGGGCCAGCGTGATGCCTTCGGACTGGGCCTCGCGCTCGATGCGGGCCTGGACGCGGCGCATGTTGAAGAAGAGCGACTTCTGCGACGAGGTGCTTCCCGTCCGCACCATCGACCAGTTCCGCATCACGTAGTCCTGGATCGACGCCTTGATCCACCAGACGGCATAGGTGGAAAAGCGCACGCCCCGATCGGGGTCGAACTTGTCGGCCGCTTTCATGAGGCCGAGGCTGGCCTCCTGGATGAGGTCGTTCATCGGCGCGCCATAACGGCGGAACTTGCCCGCCATGGAAATCGCGAGCCGCATGTAAGCGGTGATCAGCCGGTGCAGGGCGCGCTCGTCCCGATTGTCGCGCCACGCATAGGCGAGCTTGAGCTCCGTATCCGCGTCCAGGAGTTCCGCTTTCATCGCCGTGCGCGAAAGATGCTGATCCGCGTAGCCGTCAAGTGCCATATTGCCTTGCGTCCCCTGTTCCTGGCGCTCGGGGCTTCTCCCCGTTGCCCGTTGTCGGTACGTGCCCAAAACGAACCCGCCCGAAGGAAGTTCCCACCTTGCCCTTGCAAAAACTGGCCCTGGTTCTAGGAGGCGCCTCCTCCGGCAAGTCCGCCCTGGCCGAAAACCTCGTCACGGGCACCGGCCTGTCCCGCGTCTACCTTGCCACAGCCCAGGCCTGGGACGCTGAAATGACAGCGAAAATCGCCCGCCACCGCGACGCGCGGGGCCCCGCGTGGCGCACCGTCGAATGCCCGCGCGACATCGGCGGAGCTTTGCGCAACGTCATGCCGACAGAGGCCGTGCTGATCGACTGCGCGACGCTCTGGCTCACCAACCAGATCCTCGCCGACGCCGATCTCGCGGCGGCCGAGGCCGAACTCTTCGACGCCTTGGCGGCCTGTCCCGGCCCGGTCGTCGTCGTCTCGAACGAGGTAGGCCTCGGCATCGTTCCGGACACCCCCCTCGGGCGGCGGTTCCGCGACGCGCAGGGCGGGCTCAACCAGCGGCTCGCGGCCCGCGCCGATCTCGTGGTCTTCGTCGCCGCAGGGTTACCGATGGTCCTCAAGGGAGCCCTGCCATGACGCGTCTCTGGCTCGTCCGCCACGGCCCCACC
>CADCUU010000109.1 GCA_902805995.1 uncultured Rubellimicrobium sp. | reverse complement strand
CGCTGGTAGCCGCCGAGTTCCTCGAGTTCTGCGAGGGCAAGGAGCATGTCCTCGTGGTCGAGGAGGGGCAGCCGGAGTTCATCGAGCAGGCGCTATCTACCTATCTCTATCGCGAGGGCACGCCGGTACGGCTGCATGGGAAGGACATCTTCCCCATGGCCGGGGAATATACTGGCGCGGTGATGTTGGATTGTGTCGGGCGGTTCCTGAAGTCGCACGCGCCCGACCTGCTCCATGCGGCCGTACTCGCGCCCAACGCGCCCAAACGCACGATCCCGGACCTTAGCAAGACTGTGCCAATCCGGCCGCCGGGATTTTGCACGGGCTGCCCGGAGCGGCCGATCTTTGCGGCAATGAAACTCGTGGAGAAGGAGCTGGGCAAGCACCAGATCAGCGCCGATATCGGCTGTCACCTCTTCGGGAGCCTGCCGCCCTTTGAGATCGGGGGGGCGACGATGGGCTACGGCCTCGGGCCCGCAGCGAACGGCGCTTTCGATGGCGGGGGCGAGCGACGGCCCATAGCAATTATCGGGGACGGTGGGTTCTGGCACAACGGGCTGTCCTCCTCCTTCACCAATATGACGTTCAACAAGTCGGATGGCGTGGCGATCGTGGTGGACAATTTCTACTCCGCTGCCACCGGCGGGCAGGACATCATGTCCTCCCGCGCCGAGAACCCTACCAAGGCGACAAAGCATCCGATCTCTAAGGCGCTAAGGGGGATCGGCATCGACTGGGTGCGCGAGGTGGACCGTACCTATGACGTCCGCCGGATGCGCGATACGATCCGAGAGGCGCTAACGACCGAGACCAAAGGGCCAAAGGTCATCGTCGCCTCCTCGGAATGCATGCTGAACCGGCAGCGGCGCGAAAAGCCGCTGGCTCAGGCTGCGATCAAGGAGGGGCGGCGGGTCGAGGCGCCCAGGTTCGGCGTGGACGAGGCCGTCTGCACGGGGGACCATGCCTGTATCCGGCTATCGGGCTGTCCGTCGCTGTCCTTGAAGAAGCTCGACGATCCACTGCGGGACGACCCGGTGGCTAGCATTGACCAGAGCTGCGTGGGCTGCGGCAACTGCGGCGAGGTGGCAGATGCGGCAGTGCTTTGCCCGTCTTTTTACCGGGCGGACGTTGTATATAACCCCTTTCCGCGCGAGGCGAGGTGGGCGGCCTTCCGCGCCCGAATGATCGGCTGGTTCCAGCGGCGGCGCGAGGCGCGGCGGCTAAACTTCGGGGCCGCGGCGTGA
>CADCUU010000108.1 GCA_902805995.1 uncultured Rubellimicrobium sp. | reverse complement strand
CCATAGGCCGCGCGGTTCGGGAACCCTTTTGTCGAAGAGGCAACTGAAGCGATGGCAGTCACGCTGCCGCCATGCTCCTTCATCCGGGGCACGACATCGCGGAACAAGAGGTAGGCGCTGTCGAGCGTGATGGCCATGCTCCGCCGCCAGTCCTCAGGGGTGCAGTCCTCGACCGTACCGTGGTGAACGTAGCCCACCGCGTGAACAACTGCGTCGATCCGCGGCCAGCGTGCGGTCCAATCTGCAAGGGCGCTGGCGTCAGTCGCATCGACGGCCGTCACGGAGGCCGCGTCCAAGTCATCCAGGAGTGCGCCGTTGAGGTCGGAGGCATGGACCTCGGCGCCATCACGGACGAAACGTTCGGCAATGGCTCGACCAATGCCCTGTCCTGCTGCGGTAACAAGGGCAACTCGCCCGGCCAAAGGCAACGAGCTTGTCTTGTCGTTCATCGCTTCTCCTTACCTGATCGAGACCAGTTGGCAGGGAATCTGCTCGGGATTACCACAAAGCCAATACTCCGACGTGCCGTCCAGGGAACCTCTTCCACAAGAACATCTGGTGAAAGTGGGATCCGAGCGTTGACGTCCTATGAGCAAGCCCCTCGTGTCAAATGACCTCTGGGCAGTCACCAGCGCATTACCTCCTCCCTATCGATCTCGTCGGCCGCGCAGGCGTCGATCCAGGGCATGGAGTCCTTGTTTCCGTTCAGTGAAGGCTAAAAATGACCGGAGCGGTCCGATGTCGGGATGGCCGCCCGCGCAAGCGGCCGTCCCTGCGGCGCAGGGCCTATGCCATGCTGTTACGCCCCCTCCCGGATCGCATCCATACTCGCGCCGGCGAAGTCGCCGTCCCGTTCGGGCACCGACCGCGCATCATGGAATTCCTGATTGTAGGGGCGAGCGGTGGGCGGAAGCTCCCGGTGGTGATAGTAGCCCGGCTCCCGGCGCTGGCGCATCACGGCCCGGACCATCTCCCGGTAGCCGTCCCACATCGAGGTGTTCGGCGCGGGCAGGTCGTGCTTGATCATCTCATGTAGCCGCGGCAGCGCGTGGTAGGGGACCATGGGGAACATATGGTGCTCCACGTGGTAGTTCATGTTCCAGTAGATCCAGCGTGAGATCGGGTTCATGTAGACGGTCCGGGTGTTCAGCCGGTGGTCCAGCACGTCCTCGGCCAGGCCCCCGTGCTGGAGCATGCCGGTCAGCACCATGTGCCAGCAGCCGTAGACGCGGGGCAAGCCAATCAGCATCCACGGAATGAGCGAGCGCCAGCCCAGGCCCGAGACGAGCATCCCGAGCGAGACGAGCGCCGTCACTGCATAGATCGTCACATGGACGCGGGCCACGAAGACTGCCTTCGGCCACTCGCTTTGAGGGATGTAGTCCTTCTCCTCGGCCGACAGGTTGCCCATGGCGTTGCGGACGATCACCTTGATCGAGGCCCAGGCGTCCACGATGCCGACATAGGCCAGCGCCTTGAGGGTGAGCTTGACCGGATGCATCCAAGCGATCTCGGCGTCGCGGCCCACGATGTAGGTGTCGGTGTGATGGCGCACATGCGACCAGCGCCAATTGACTGGATTGCGGATCACCTGGAACGAGGCGATCTGGTAGACCACGTCGTTCATCCAGCCCGTTTTGAACGCGGTCCCGTGGCCGCATTCGTGCCAGCGACTATCGCAGGCCGAGCCATAGAGGACTCCGTACGCGATCCAGAAGGGCACGCACCACCACGTTCCCCAGAAGTAGATGCCTCCGGCGGCGAAGATCACATGGAGCACGGCCCACAGGATCGTATCGCGCAACGCTGGCCCGTCGTGGCGCTGCATCAGCTCCTTCATGGCCTTGCGCGGCACCTCCGTGTGGTACCACTCGGCCGCCGAGAGCCCCATCTCCACAGCTCGGCGCGACGCCTCGCCGGTCAGCGCATAATCGGACAGGGGACGATGGGCGCGGGGCGAAGCGGGACCCGACGCGACGCCGGGAGTCTCGGGGGAGGACGTCATTGTCATGGCTTTGGCCTCATCGCTGTGCAGCAGAACCAGGGGACGACGTGGTCGGGGCCTCTGCCGTCGGAGGTCCCGACGCTCGGTCCCAGATCAGGGTTAGGGTGCTGGACAGGCTCTCCCCCGCCGCAAGGCGGACGAGTCCCGGCTGTCCGGGAAGGTTGTGGGCGTCCACCGGATGCGAAACGGGCTCCAAGCAGACGAAAGGGGGCTCGGCTCGCGGCGAGTAGACGATCAGTGTCGTCAGCCCGGGCGCACGGATGCGCAGCGGCACCGCCGTGTCGTCCTGCTCGAGATCGGCTTCCGAGTCCCAGTCCGAGAAGGCGGTGTTGATCCAGTTCTCGGGAAGCGGGGAGGGCACCCCAAAGTGCCAGTCTTCGGGCAAGGGCAGCGGCCCTGTCGTGGACGGCAGATGCCGCTCGTCCTGAGGCCAGTGTCCGCCCGCGCGGAAGCAGAGCCGCGTGCCGGGGGTGCGCGGGAACCACGGATGGAAGCCCAGGCCGAAGGGCAGGGGCACTCCGGCCCGACTGGTGACGGTCAGGATCGTCTCCAGCGCGGTCTCAGACAGTCGATAGCTCACCCGCGCCATGTAGAGATACGGCCCGATCTGTCCCTCCACGAGGCAGAGCGTCGCGCGTCCGAGTGCCTGATCCTCTACGGTCCAAGGCCGCTGAAAGGCGTCCCCATGGATCGGCAACGACTCGCCCTCAAGGTTGGGCTCCACCGAATGCTGATGCCCCTCGAAAGGAAACGGGCCCGAGATCCGGTTGGAGAAGGGCACGAGAAGGTTCATCCCTAAAGCGAAGGGGCTTCCCTTGGGTCGCCCCGCCTTGGCGGAAAGCATGGGCCGGCCGGCCACGTGCATGTCCGCCACCCCGCCACCCCGCTCTGGGGCGATCTCGGCCACCGCGTCACCGGCTTGGAGGCGGAGCGTCATCCTACCACCCTCCATCAACATGGATGTTCTGGCCGCTGATCATCCGGGCCCGGTCCGAAGCCAGGAACACCGCTAGATCCGCCACGTCTTCGGGCCGGATCCGCCGCTTGAGTGACTGGTGCTCAAGCACCCAGGCTTCGTAAGCCTCCAGCCGACCGGCAAATACGCGGCGCTCCGCCTCCGATACCACTGCACCCGGAGCAATGGCGTTTACGGTGATGCCATGCGGCCCCAACTCGCGGGCGAGCCCCTTGGTCAGCCCGAGAAGCGCCCCCTTGGAAGCGACGTAAGGCACATAGCCGTCCCACTGGCCGTTCAGGGTGAGTGAGGAAAGGTTCAGGATACGCCCCCAGCCTTGTGCCTTCATGGCCGGGGCCACCGCGCGCGCGAGGGCAAAGGCCGCTGTGGAGTTCACCCGAATCTGCTCCTCGTACTCTTCCAGCGTAAACGCCTCGTGCGGCTTGTTAAGAATGAGCGCCGCATTGTTCACAAGGATGTCGAAGGGTCCCGCTGTTCCCACCGCCCCCTCCGCGGCCTTGGGGTCGCGGAGGTCGGCAGGCAACCATCCATAGCTCTCGGGCGGCTCCATCTCTGGCCGGTCGAGAAGCGTCACCCGCGCCCCCGCTTCGCGGAACGCCGCCGCAATGGCCCGGCCAATGGTGCCCAAGCCTCCCGTGATCAGCGCATGTCGCCCGTCCAGCCTCATCCCGCGAACGTCTTCACAGCACCGAATGGACCTCGTCGATCGAGGTCTCGCCGACCGGCTTGTCGAGCACGACCTGCCCCAGAGCCATGGCCACGATCCGGTCGCAGCAGGCGAAGACGTGGTGCATGTTGTGGCTGATGAAGATCGCAGTCACGCCCTGCTCCTTGAGCGAGCGGACAAAGCCGATGACCTTGGTCGTCTCCTTGACCGACAGGTGGTTCGTCGGCTCGTCCAGGATCATCACCTTGGACTTGAAGTGCATGGCGCGCGCGATGGCTACGCCCTGTTTCTGCCCGCCCGACAGCTCCCCCACCAGCGCGTCGGGCGAGCGGAGATGGAGGTCCACGTCGGCAATGGCGCGGACCGAGTCCTCGCGCATGCGCTTTTCATCCAGCCAACCGAACCCGCCCAGCGACCACTTCAGCGGCTCGCGTCCGATGAAGACGTTGCGCGCGATGGTCATGATCGGGACCATGGAGTTGTACTGGTAGATCGTCTCGATCCCGAGCTCCATCGCGTCCTTGGGATTGCGCATGGAGACAGGGCGACCTTCCACCATGACCTCCCCATCGTCGGGGCGCACAAGGCCCGAAAGGATTGAGATCAGGGTGGACTTGCCCGCGCCGTTGTCTCCCACGAGACCCACCGACTGGCCCCTCGCGAAGTCGAGGCTGACGCCCTTGAGCGCGTGAACGCCGGAATACCATTTGTGGAGGTTGCGGACCGAGATGATCCTGTCGCCCTGGTCCGCGGGGCGGGGGTCGAAGTTGCCATCCATGTCAGGTCTCCACCTTCATCGAGCGACCGCGCTTGCGGAGCCAGGAATTGCCGACCACCGCGAGGATCGTCAGTGCCCCAACTGCGAACTGGAACCAGTTCGAGTTGACCTGAGACATGACCATGCCGTTGTCGATCGCGCGGATCAGCAGGGCGCCGATGATGCCGCCCACGATGGAGCCGATCCCGCCCATAAGCGAGGTGCCTCCGATCACGGCGGCGGCGACGGCCTGCAACTCCATCCCCATGCCGAGCGAAGGTAGCGGCGAGCCCAGCCGCAGGACCTGGATCATCCCCGCGAGACCAGCCAGCAGCGAGCAGATCATGAAGCAGGCGAGCTTCACTCGCGCGGTCGGGATGCCCATGGCCTGCGCGGCCGGAAGGAAGCCGCCCGTGGCCCGGACCCAGTTGCCGAAGTTGGTCTTGCCAAGGAGCAGCCCGACGATGATGGCGATAGCCAAGAACCAGAGAACCGAGGCCCGGATCAGGGGGAACCAGGGGAGATAGGCGACAAAGAGGTGCTCGGGGATGAGCGCCATGTCGAGCCGGGGCGGGAAGCCGCCCGAGACCACCACGGTGAGCGAGCGCGCCATGAACATCATGCCGAGCGTGGTGATGAAGGACGGGATATCAAAGCGGATCGTGACGAAGCCATTCACGAAGCCAATGACCGCGCAGACGAGAAGGCCGACACCTACCGCCGCCCAAAAAGGCCAGCCGCCGGTCATCAGAACAGCCATAGTCATCGGCATCAGGGCGAAGACCGAGCCCACGGAAAGGTCGAACTCCCCGCAGATCATCAGGAGCGTCACACCCACCGCGACGAGCGCCACCTCGGGGAAGAGGCCCAGAATACCGCGGAGATTGTCGTAGCTCAGGAACACGTTGTCGGAGCGGACCTGAAAGAAGATGACGAGAAGCACAAGGAGCAGCGCGGCGGCGAGTTCGGGCTTCTGGAGTGCGAGCTTGAGGAGCCGGCGCGAGCCGCGGGGCTTGGCCACGGCTGACCGGGCCGGTTCGCCGGCGGCGGGGTCGTCGATCTGGGTCACGGGGGGCCTCCGGATCAAGGAAGCCCCGACGCGGGCAGAGGACCGCGCCGGGGCGGATGAGGGTGGATCAGCGCACGCCTTGCGCTGACAGCTCCTTAATGGCCGGGGCCATGTCGGGGGTCACGATGCCCTGCCCGGTGTCGATATCTGACGGGGCAAGGCCCACGGTCTTCGACAGGTAGACCTGCATGACGGGCATGAAGCCTTGCATGTATGGCTGCTGGTCGACCTGGACCTGGATGTAGCCGGCCTCCATCTGATCAATGACCTCGGGAACGAGGTCGAAGCCGCCGAGCAGGACCTGCCCCGGCGGGATGCTGCGGTCGGCGAGCACCCGGGCCACGCCGGCGTGCCAAAAGCCGGTATCAAAGTAGGCGTTGGTGTTGGGGTTGGCGGCGAGGTAGGCGCCGACGCGGTCGGACACGGTGGCGAGGTCCAGGCCGGAATCGATCCGCTCGTAGGTGATCTCGCGATTGGGGTTGGCAGCGATGTATTCGTCGAGGAAGTTGGTGACGCCGAGCGCGCGCTGCTCGGACCAGTTCTGGCCGGGCCCGGAGACGCCCACGAGGACGTGGAGCGGTCCTTCGGTCGGGAAGTTCTCGGACTGCGCTTGGGCGAGGCTGTAGCCGGCCGGAACGAAGCCCTGGCCGATGAAGGCCTGCCGGGCGTTGCCGGCCGCGCCCTCGAGATCGTCGACGTTGGAGGCGATCACGATGATGCCCGCGTCGCGAGCGCGCTGGATCACGTCGTCGAAGGCAGTGTTGTCCACGATGGAGGTGACGAGCGCGTCTGGGGAGCGGGAAAGCGCCGCCTCCATGTTCGCGACCTGCTCTTGGACGGAGCCGTCGGTCTGGACATAGACCATCTGGCAAGTCGCGCCGACCTTGTCGCAGGCGTCCTCATAGCCCTTCTGGACAGCCTGCCAGAAGGTATTGGACGCACCCGAATGCACCGTGAACACGATGTCGAGCGGCTCGGCGTCCTGCGCCCTCGCCGCTCCGGACACCCCCATCAGCAGCGCCGCAACGAGCGCGGTGGATTTCGTCAGTCTCATGTGGTTCCTCCCCATGTTGAACCTGTTGGTTAGATGGTCGTGGCGTCCGATCTGCGTCGGCTCGTAGTAAAGGCGCGGTCGAGGTCAGGGTGGAGCGCGAGCCCCAGTCCCGGCCCCGGCGGCACCGTGATCATGCCGCCCTTCACCTCAGGAAGGGCGGTGACGAGGTCGCGGTACCAGGTCCGGTAAAAGGCCCGGACGCTTTCTTGCACCAGCGCGTTGGGCGCGTTCAGCGACAGATGCGTGGAGGCGGCCAGCACCACCGGGCCTGTGCAGTCATGGGGCGCAATCGGCAGGTGCCAGGCTTCAGCCATGGCCGCGATCTTGCGCGCCTCTGACAGGCCGCCGCACCAGCTCAGGTCCAGCATGACGACGCCGGCCGCCCCGGTTTCCAGAAGGTCGCGGAAGGCCCAGCGCGATCCCAGCGTCTCGGAGGCGCAGATCGGGGCTTCGGACGCTTCGGCATAGCGGCGCAGGTCCGAGAGGGAGTCCATGCGGATCGGATCCTCGTGCCAGAAGGTCCCG
>CADCUU010000107.1 GCA_902805995.1 uncultured Rubellimicrobium sp. | reverse complement strand
CTGCCCGACCAACCCAGCCGCATGCACCGAAAGCCCCCCCGCGGCGCGACGGCGGCCTCAGACCGCCAGCTCCGCCGCCCCGAGGCTCCGCTCCACCCGCGCCATCACCGAGATCAAAGACCCCTCGCTGAAGGGTTTGGGCAGCACCGCCTTGGCCGAGGTGACCCAGGCCACCGAAGGCAGATCGCCCGACAGGATCACTGCCGGAATGCCGGACCGGCTCAGCGCCTCCACGAGGTCGCGCCCTTGGCCACCCTCGATGTCCTCGTCCACCATCACGAGGTCGGGTCCCGTCCGGGCCACCTTCTCCAGCCCATCAAGCCGCGTCTGCGCGATCCCGCAGACAGTGTGGCCCAGCTCGTGCAGGAGCCACCACAGATCGAGCGCTGTCGTAGGGCTTTCTTCGCAGATCAGGATCTTCATGGCGAATCAGTCCCTTGTTGGGTCAGGCGCTCGTTACGCTGGGCAGGTGAGGCGGCTTCCGGCCCCGGCAGATAACTTCCCGAAGGTCACGCATGGCTCCTGACAAGCGCGCGGGAGCCCAATTGGGTCCGTCCGACAGCAAGGAACATGTGGACGACCCGCCAGATCGGGTGCGCGGCCGGAGCCAACACCCCTTGCGGGATGCTGACGCTGCGGCCCTTCAAGGGCGGGTCACACTCCCGCTCAGGCCGGCACAGCCGCAGGCAAGTCGGCCTCTTTCGCCGTCGAGAGCCCCGCCGCAGCGCTCGTTCCGGCTACCCGCTCGATCGCCGCGAGGACGGCCCCGGTGGCGGTATGATGCACCATATGCCCGGTGTCCGGCAGTTCGCGGAACTCGCTCTGCGCGATGTCCCGGTGCAGGCGCCCCGACTGGGCCTCGGTCCCGACCATCCGGTCGCCGTCCCCCGCGATGATGGCGACGGGCAGCCGCAGCCGGGCATAGCGCTGCCGGGCCCCGACGGCGCTGGGGACCATCATCGCCGTCTCCTCCGCGCTGGCCCGCAACTGCGAGGGCCGGACCGCCATGCTTCGCGGGAATCGCCCGAACTTCGCGGGCTCGGGCTGCGGCCCGAAGATCTTGCGCATCATCAGCGGCCACATGAGCCGCGCCAGCGGGGGCGCGACCGTATGGCGGATGACATCGCCCAGCACGGGCACCGCGGGCATCGACATGGGAACGACATCGAGCCGGACTGACGGATAGAAGTACCCCCCCTCCAGCACGAGGGCGCGCACGACGTCGGGATGACGGTCCGCCATGGCCACAGCCACCGCCCCGGCCCAGGAATGGCCCAGCACCACGGCCCCGGATGCCCCGATCCGCCGCAGGGCCGCCGCCAGAAGGTCGGCTTGCGCATCAGGCGTCCAGAGACGCGCGCGCGGACGCTCGCTGTAGCCATAGCCTGGCCGGTCGAAGACGATCACCCGATGCCGCTCGGCCGCCCGGTCCACGAGCCCGCTCGACAGGAAATCCTGGATCATCCCGCCATTGCCATGGAGGAGGACGACCGGAACGCCCGTCCCGCGCTCCAGATAGTGGAGCCGCACCCCATCCACCTCGACGAACCGGCCCAGGGGCGGGTGCTCACGCTCGGCCCGCCGGGCGAGGCGGTGATTCACCAGCGCGGACACAGCCAGAGCCCCCCCGATGGCGGCCCCGATGCCCCAGGCGCGCGGCACGTGGCCCAGATCGCGGGGGAGGAATTGGCGGGGCGCATGGCCCTGGGGTAGCGAGGTCAACGGAGTGTCCTTCCTGGTCCATCGCAGGACGACCCGGTCGCGCCGGGCATTGCTGCACTGCAGCACAACACAGGGTCAGGGCAGGGGTTCCAACAGCCCGCTCCGGTCGGGCTCGCGCGGTAAGACAAGCCGGTGGCCTACTCAGCCCGGCCGCAGCCGCACAGACGACCGGTTCGCGTTGAATGTCAGGAACCGGGCCAGAGAGCACAAAGCGCCTGGGGAGTATCTCACCCGGCGCTCACAGACCTGATCTACTTGAGGTAAGGTGGTGGAGCCAAGGAGGATCGAACTCCTGACCTCTTGCATGCCATGCAAGCGCTCTCCCAGCTGAGCTATGGCCCCATCTTGTTGCAGGCTTGGGTGTCGCTGCCTGCGGGACGGTCTCTAGATCGGCGCGGGGGGGAGCGCAAGGCCCTTTTTCCATCCCGTCCGATGCCCTAGCGTCAGGGGCAGACCGGGTCCGGGGCCACCCCTTTAGGCGGCCCCGGCTTGCGGCGGAACGGCCCCTCGGGACCGCTCCGCCGCAGCGGTCGTCACTCGTCGTCGCCGGCGACGTCGCCCAGGTCCTCGAAGGACACCTGGTCCTCCTCGTCGTCCTCGAGCACCTCGTCGCCGAGATCCGCGTCGTCCTCCGGCACATCATCGTCATCGAGCAGGAGATCGTCCTCCTCCCCGACCTTGAGGCGCTTCGTCTGCGCATCCTCGGCGTCGGCCACCATGGTGCGCGACCGGCCCACCTCGATGTTGACGACCTGGCCCGTATAGGGGCTCACGACGGGGCTGCGGTTGAGGTCGTAGAATCGCTTGCCGGTGGTCGGGCAGACGCGCTTCTTGCCCCATTCAGGATTGGGCATGGGATAGTCTCCGGTTGAAGCAAAGGGGCCGGGCCGCCAGAGGCCTGCCCTTGCGGCGCAATGGGGTCCCCTGCCATACCTGCGCACGTCTGTCAAAGCGTTTGGGCATCAAGGGGCGGCACATGGACCACATCCTTCCCGGCGATCCGCCGGTGCCCGTGGCGCTGCGCCGCTCGGCCCGGGCCCGTCGCCTGTCGCTGCGGATCTCCGGCACGGACGGGCGCGTGACGCTCACCCTGCCCCTGCGCACCCGCCTGGGCGACGGCCTCGCCTTTCTCCAGGAACGCGAAGGCTGGCTGCGCGGCCACCTTGCCCGCACCCCCACCGTGGTAGTCCCCGCCTTCGGCCAGCCCATCCCTTTCGAGGGGCGGGAAATCCTCCTCCTCCCCTCCGAAGGGCGACGAGTATCCTTGGAGGGCGATCGTGTGCTCCTCCCCCCCGACCCCGATCGCCTCCCCGCCTCCCTCGGGGCCGTGCTGCGCTCGGCGGCGCGCGACCGCATCGCCGCCGCCTGCGACCGGCACGCAGGGGCGCTGGGCCGCCGCTACCGCCGCCTGACCCTGCGTGACACCCGCTCGCGCTGGGGCTCCTGCACGGCGCAAGGCGATCTCATGTTCTCCTGGCGCCTCGTCCTCGCGCCCCCCCAGGTGCTCGACTACGTCGCCGCGCACGAGGTCGCGCATCTGGCCCGCATGGACCATTCGCCGGCCTTCTGGTCCCTCGTCGACGGTCTGTGCCCCGGATGGGAAGTCCAGCGGGACTGGCTGCGCAGCCACGGGGTGAGCCTTCACAGGCTGCGGGTCTGACCGCCGTGACCGCCGAGCCCCGCCCCATCCCGGCTGAACGGCCCCCTGTTGAGAAGGCCGCCGAGAAAGCCGCCGACTCCACCGCTCGCGCTCATGACCGCGTCTACCGCGCCCTTCGCGCCCGCATCATGCACGGCGAGATGGCTCCCGGCGCCTCCCTCACGCTCCGCGGCATCGCCAAGAGCTTCGACGTCTCCATGACCCCCGCGCGTGAGGCCGTCCGACGCCTCGCCGCCGAAGGGGCGCTCCAGCTCTCCCTCTCAGGCCGGATCACTACCCCCGCCCTCTCCAACGACCGGATCGAGGAACTCGCCACCCTCCGAGCTCTCCTGGAGCCCGAACTCGCCGCCCGCGCCCTGCCGCGCGCCCACTTCGCCCTGATCGACCGGCTGGAGGCCATCAACCAGGGCGTGGCGCAGATGGTCGCGTGCCACGACGGGCCGGGCTACATCCGGCTCAACCTCGAATTCCACCGGATGCTCTACCTGCGGGCGCAGTCCCCCGCGATCCTCCAGCTCACCGAAACCGTCTGGCTCCAGCTCGGCCCCACGATGCGCGCGCTCTACGGCCGTCTCCAGCGGACCGAGCCTCCGCGCAACCACCGCCTCATCCTCGCGGCGCTCAAGGCGGGCGATGAACCCGGCCTTCGCCTTGCAGTCCGGACGGATGTGACGCAGGGGCTGCGGATGCTGAAAGGATGACGCAATGAAGCACTACCACCTCCGCTGGAGCGCGCCTGCCGACGACCACCCCGACTGGATCGCCTGCGAGGTGTCCGACGACGGCCACGTCCTGCGCCTGGTCGAGCATTTCGCCATGGGCTGGGCCGACTACCGCGACGCCGCCCGCGAAGAGGCCCAAAGCCTCTGGGACCGCCCCTTCAACGCCGAGGAGATCCGCCAGGACGGAACCCTCGCCCTCCACGAGACCACGCCGGAGAAGTTCGAGTCGCTCTGGGCCAAGTCCGGCGACTGACGGCACGCCCACGGCCTAGTCGCCGACCGAAGCCGCCGCTTGACATACCTGACAGTTTCCATCAACCATTCGGACCAGCCATCCCGTCACGGGAAAGCCAACCCCTCCCCCCGTGCCAAAGGCTGTCCCATGGCCCTGCTGTCCCTCGCCCATGTCTCGCTGCCGCATCCCCTGGCCCCGACCTACGACGCCCGCGACCTCCTCGGCCCGGGAGGAGAGGCGCGGCTTGTGCTCGACGGTCAGGTCTACACCCTGCGCATGACCCGCGCGGGCAAGCTGATCCTGACCAAATGAGCGGCCCCCTGTCCGGCGGAGGCGCCCCAGTGGGCCACCTCGACGCCCTGCCCGCCCTCGAGGGCCTCTCGGTCCGCGCGCTCCGCCGCTGGTGCGACGCAGGACCCGAGGGCCTGGCCGAGGATTTCGGCACCGCCCTGGGCGAGCCTCACGGCGACCGCGTCGCCCTGGCCTTCGACGCGCTCTGCCGACACTGCCTCGCCGGGTGCCGCCGCCCCCTTCTGCGCCACGGCGGCGGCTGCCCCTGCCTCGGCGCCGACGAGGCCGCCTTCGCCCGGCTTGTCCTCACCGCGACCGACGGCGAGAGGGAGGACGCGCTCATGCTGGCCTTCTGCATGGTGCGCCCCGACCTCGCGCCCGGCCTCGTGCATCTGGCGCAGATGGCGGGCCTCGCGCTGCGCGGCGGTCTCGTGGCGCAGGGGCGTCCGTCCCGGCTCCACTGATCGGGCCCGCACGTATCGCTCTGGCCCGCCCCTCCGATCCGCGCTAGGTCCATGCCGCAGCGCGGCAGGAGGGGACGGCTATGCGGGAATGGTGGCGGGACGCGGTGATCTACCAGATCTACCCCCGGAGCTTTCAGGATTCCAACGGCGACGGCGTGGGCGACCTGCCCGGCATCACGCGCCGCCTGCCGCATGTGGCCTCGCTCGGCGCGGACGCGATCTGGCTGTCGCCCTTCTTCGCCTCCCCTGACAAGGACATGGGCTACGACGTCAGCGACTACACGGCCGTGAACCCCCTCTTCGGCACGCTGGCCGACTTCGACGCCCTGATCGAGGAGGCGCACCGCCTCAACCTCCGCGTCATCATCGACCAGGTCCTCTCCCACACCTCCGACCAGCACACCTGGTTCGCGGAATCCCGCCGCGATCGCTCCAATCCCAGGGCCGACTGGTACGTCTGGGCCGACCCCAAGGCCGACGGCAGCCCGCCCAACAACTGGATCAGCGTGTTCGGCGGCTCTGCCTGGCACTTCGACCCGCGCCGCCGCCAGTATTACCTCCACAACTTCCTGACCGAACAGCCCGACCTCAACTTCCACAACCCGGAGGTCGTGGACGCCCTCCTCGACTCCATGCGCTTCTGGCTGGAGCGTGGCGTGGACGGCTTCCGGCTCGACACCGTGAACTTCTACGTCCACGACGAAAAGCTCCGCGACAACTCCCCCACCGACTGGACCGAATTCCCCGCCAACCCCTACGAGGCGCAGGACCACCGCTTCTCCAAGACCCGGCCCCAGAACCTCGCGGTGCTGCGCCGCATGCGCCAGCTCACCGACGAATACGGCGACCGCATGATGGTCGGCGAGGTCGGCGAGAACATGCGCCCGATCGAGGTCATGGCCGAATACACCTCGGGCAACGACAAGCTGCACATGGCCTACAGCTTCGAGTTCCTGGGCCACGACCACACCGCCCGCCACTTCCGCTCCCGGCTCGAACACTTCTTCGACCGTGCCCCCGACGGCTGGCCGTGCTGGAGCTTCTCCAACCACGACGTCACCCGCCACGCTACCCGCTGGACCAAGCCCGGCGGCGACGTGGACGCGGTCGCGCGCCAGTCCATCGCCCTCCTCACATCCTTCCCCGGCACGCTCGGCATCTACCAAGGCGAGGAGCTCGGCCAGACCGAGACCGACATCGAGTTTCACGAGCTTCAGGACCTGGGCTACATCGCCTTCTGGCCCGAGATCCGGGGACGCGACGGCTGCCGCACCCCCATGGTCTGGGAGCACGACGCCCCCAACGCGGGCTTCTCCTCCGCCACGCCCTGGCTCCCCGTCAAGCCGCCCCAGGCCGCCCGCGCCGTGGACCGGCAGGAGGAGCGCAACGACTCCGTCCTCCACGCCTACCGCGCCTCCATCGCCTTCCGCCGCTCGCATTCCGCGCTCACCCAGGGCGCGCTCGCCTTCCTCGACCTGCCGGAACCCCTCCTGGGCGTTGTCCGCAGCCACGAGGGACGGGTCCTCACCTGCCTCTTCAACCTCGGCGAGCGACCCCAGGCCCTGACCCTCGGCGCCGAGGCGCAGGTGGCCGGCCCCGCCCATGGCGAGGTTGAGGGCCGAGCCGTGAACCTGCCCGCCCATGGCTACGTCACCCTCGAATCCACCGGCCCCCTCACGGTCCTGCCGGAGTCGCTGGGCGAGCCCGGCTCCTCCCAGCGGGCTGGCATGGCATCGTAGCGGCACGCCCCCGGGCGGGGGTTCCCTTCCTGTGGTGGCGCGGCTAGCGTCGCGCCACCATGACTGACATCTCGGCGGACAGCGCGAACCTCGGCGTCGATATCGGGGGCACCTTCACGGACGTCGTGCTCGAAACGGGCGGGCGTCTCTTCTCCACCAAGGTCCTCACGACCTATGCCGCGCCCGAGGATGCGATCCTGTCGGGCCTGCGCCAAGTCTGCGCCAAGGCGGACCTCCCCCCTTCCGCGCTGACCCGCATCATCCACGGCACCACGCTCGCGACCAA
>CADCUU010000106.1 GCA_902805995.1 uncultured Rubellimicrobium sp. | reverse complement strand
CACCCCACGGAGCAGCACGGACTGGCTCAGCATCGGGAGCCCCGCGTCGATCAGCCGGGCGCAGGCGGCGCGGGCGACGGGCGTGAGTTCGCGCGGATGGTTGCTGTGGAGGACGATGTAGACCGCCCGGCTCCCATCTGCCCGGAGCGCGGCGGCGAGGTCGTCGGTGACCCGCTCGGGCGAGACGACGGGCACGCGGGTGTGGAAGCGGACGACGCGGACATGGGGGATCGCGCAAAGCCGGTCCATGATCTCCCGGAGCCTGCGGGGCGACAGGATCAGGGGGTCGCCGCCGGTGACGACCACCTCCCATATCTCGGGGTGGCTCGCGATGTAGGCCAGGGCAGCGTCGGTCTCTTCGGCGGAGAGGGTGCCCAGGCCCTCGGGCCCGACCATCTCCCGCCGGAAGCAGAACCGGCAGTAGACGGGGCAGACATGGAGCGGCTTGAGGAGGACGCGGTCGGGGTAGCGGTGGACGATCCCCGGCACGGGGCTGTGCTCCGCGTCGCCTATGGGGTCAGCGGCTTCTTCGGGGGCGGAGGTCAGCTCGGCTGCGTCGGGAACGAACTGGCGGGCGATGGGGTCGCGGGCGTCGCCGGGAGAGATCAGGTCGACCATCGCGGGCGTGATGGAGATGGCGTAGCGGGCGGCCACGGCCTCGATCTCCGCCCGGCTCGCGCTGGGGAGGAGGGACGCGTCGATCAGGGCGTCGGCGGAACGGAGGGCGTCGGTCGTCATGGGCGCGGTCCCTAGCTCGCCCGCTGGGGCGTCGTGTGGAGCGCGGCATATGCCGGAGATGGTGGCGAAACCCAAGAGGCGGGTACAGGCGCGCAGGGATCAATCGGAGCGCGTCGGAAACTCTGATGCAGAATGGCGAGGTTCCGCACGACTTCGGCAACGGAGCCTGTCCCGCGCGGCCTAGGACAGCTCCGTGGGGACCTGGGCCGCGGGAAAGGCTGGATGACGGAGTATCACCGCGCCAACCGCGGCGCCTCGTCTGGGCCTCAGCTGGACAGCCCCCGGATGATGAACTGCGGATCCTGCGAGACCTCTGACGCCATCGAGGACGACCGGCCGGGGCGGGATCAGGGGCCCCCCGCCATGGCCCCGAGAACAACCATCACGAGCGCGTCCAGATCGACCGGGCCGTGAACGATGACGCCCGGTTCCGCCACCCGCAGCTTCAGGTCCGGCATCTCCGCAGACTGACGGGTCAATTCCTCGATGATCGCGTTCCTGACTTTCTCTTCCATCTCCGGCCCCCGCTCACCACGAACCGGAGGGCCAAGGGGTCAGGGTGGCCGCAGGTTCCGCAGGGCGATCGCCGTTTTTTGCAAAAGCGGCCCCCGGCCGTCTGCACGACTCCAGGGCTGCCAGCGTCGTTCATCCCCTTTCAGACCGAGGGCGCACCCTCCGGTTCCGTCCCCCCGGTTGCGGGCTTGCGCTTCCGTCCTCTGGGCGCTCCGGCCTGCACCGAGCCCCCTGCGGCGACCTGTTCATCGGATACGGTCGCAGCCTTCGTGCTCCTCCGGCGTGTGGGCGCGGGTGCATCGCCGGGCTGAGTGGTGAGGTCCGTGGCTTTGCGGGGGCTGCGGCGCTTCGGAGCGGACGGCGCGACGTCTGCTGCGATCTCCGGGGCTTCCGACTTCACGGGGCGGCCTCGGCGCTTTGGGGCAGGGCTGTCCTGCGCGGGATCGGCTGAGACGCCCTTCATCGAGTCCATCTGCAGCGCCTCGGCCTCGATCTCCTCCCGGGCCTGCTGCCAGTGATCGTCGTGCCGTCCATGGGGGCGGCCGTCCCGCTCCCAAAGCTCATGCGCGCGCTGGCGTATCCGTTCTTCCCGATCTGGTGTCATGGCCTAGGTCCTTTTCGCATCGGCGCTCCCGGACCAGATAGACCGAAGGCATTCCCGTTCCAAAGAGAGGAACCGTCGATCGTGGAGGAGATCCCGGTCAAAATGTGTGACCCTGAGGTGTTCCGCCCAAAGAAACGTCGCAGTGGCTGGCACTCGGTCGCCGGCCGAGACGGATGCCGCATCATTGCGCACGGCTGCGACCTGTCCAGCGAATCCTTTGGTGGTGAACAATTCGCAGGATCAGAAGGACGGGCCGCTCTGCCGCCCATGGCCATGGGCGGATTGCGCAGCAAAGAGAGCGCCGGCTTCGGGTGTCCTTTAGGCCTGTTCGCCAAACGGATAAGCGACACTTGCGAAGTGCTCGCGTCCGAGGGTCCTGACCAGTCGATGCATGTTGAGGCGCAAGGACCTGGACCCGATCCCAAGGCGTTCTGCGGAACCCCTGGGAATGCGCCGCCGAATGGGAGACCGCGATGCCGCAACTGTTCCTCGACTGCGATGGGGTGCTGGCCGATTTCGACAGCTATGCGACGGGGCTTCTCGGGATGCCCCCGCGTGAGTTCGAGGCGCGCCACGGGACTCGCCGCTTCTGGAGCCGGATCGCGGGCGACCCCGACTTCTTCTACAACCTGCCCCTGATGCCGGACGCGCAGGAGCTATGGGACGCGGTCGCCCATCTCAAGCCAGTCATCCTGACAGGGCTCCCCCATGGGAACTGGGCGGCCCCGCAGAAAATGCGCTGGGCGGCCAGGCACTTTCCGGAGGCCCGGATGATCACGACCCAGGCCCGGGCCAAGCGCGATCACATGGAGCAGCCCGGCGACATCCTCGTGGACGACCTGCTGAAATACTGCGCCCTGTGGGAGGCGGCGGGGGGCGCCTTCGTCCATCACCGGTCCACTGCGGAGACGCTGGGCCAGCTTCGGGCGCTCGGGGTGGACGTGCGTGGGAGCCGTTGAGCGGCCAGGGGTCCCGGATCGTGCCATGCACGCGTTCAAGGGTCCTGTGACAGGCTTGGGTAGCACAGGAAACCACGGCAAGGCCTGACGAACTAGAGAATCGGCCCGCTGCCAAGACGTTGCAACCTGTAGGGTTCGGGCTGCACAAACGTGTTAGCGCTATCAGATCGAGGACCCGGATCGGGGCCACAGTCCCGATCGCACAAGACGGGACCGACGCGAAACGGGCAGCACCGATCGATAAGTGCTTGTTCGCAATAGATGTCGATAGGTCTCATGTTTCGGGCGCCCTCCAGAGACTCATTTTGACAGCCCCGTGAGGATGCCCGATAGTTTCGCCAGGCGCGGAACGCCCGGCCGGGTCGGAGAACCCTGCCGACACTAGGGAGAGAAACTTATGAAGAAGTCCGTTCTGCTGGCGACCGCCATGGTTGCCCTGGCAGGCTCCATGGCCTTTGCGCAGGAAGGCCCGACCATCGGCGTGAGCTGGTCCAACTTCCGCGAAGAGCGCTGGAAGACCGACGAGGCCGCGATGGTCGCCGCGATCGAAGCCGCCGGAGGCACCTATGTGTCGGCCGACGCGCAGACCTCGCCCACCAAGCAGCTTGCCGACATCGAAAGCATGATCACCCAGGGCGTCGACGCCCTCGTGATCCTTGCGCAGGACAGCGCCGCCATCGGGCCGGCCCTGGACGCCGCCGAGGATGCGGGCATCCCGGTGCTGGGCTACGACCGCCTGATCGACGATCCGCGCGCCTTCTACCTCACCTTCGACAACGTCGAGGTGGGCCGCATGCAGGCCCGCGCCGTGCTCGAGGCCGCGCCCGAGGGCAACTACGTCATGATCAAGGGCTCGCCCGTTGACCCGAACTCGGACTTCCTCCGGGGCGGCCAGCAGGAGGTCCTCCAGGAGGCCATCGATTCGGGCGCGATCACCATCGTGGCCGAGGCGTACACGGACGACTGGCAGCCCGCCAACGCCCAGCGCAACATGGAGCAGATCCTCACCCAGCAGAACAACGAGGTCGATGCGGTCGTGGCGTCCAACGACGGCACCGCGGGCGGCGTCGTTGCGGCTCTGACGGCGCAGGGCATGGAAGGCATCCCGGTCTCCGGCCAGGACGGCGACATGGCGGCGCTGAACCGCGTCGCGATGGGCACGCAGACCGTGTCCGTCTGGAAGGACAGCCGCGCCCTGGGCGCCGCCGCGGGCGAGATCGCGGCCGCGATGGCGAGCGGGACGGCCATGGCCGACGTCGAAGGCGCGCAGGCCTTCACCACGCCGTCGGGCGCCGAAGTGACTGCCGTGTTCCTGGAGCCGATCCCCGTCACGCGTGAGAACCTGAACGTCGTTCTCGACGCGGAATGGATCGCCAAGGACATGCTCTGCCAGGGCGTGGACGCCGCACAAGTGGCCGTCTGCCAGTAAGACTCACGAAGATGGGATGCCCCGGCCGCAAGGCCGGGGCATACGCTTGACGCGAACAGAAACGGCGTTCAAGGCGTTAGCGCTAACAGGTGGAGGAGACCTGAGATGAGTGACCTGGGGCAGGCCGCGGGACGGCTACCCGACCGGCGCAGCCTTGCCGACACGCTGGAGCTCGACAAGCGGCTCTTCGGCATGATCGTGGCCTTCGCACTGCTCTGCGTCGGCTTCTTCTTCTGGACGGGCGGCACGTTCCTGAGCCCCCGCAACATATTCAACATCGCGGTCCAGACGGTTCCGGTCGGGATCATGGCGACGGGCATGGTCTTCGTGATCGTGGCGCGCCACATCGACCTGTCGGTGGGCTCGCTCCTCGCCATGTGCTCGGCCATCATGGCCATGACGCAGGCCTACTGGCTGCCGCAGAACTTCGGGCTTGGCCTCGGCCATCCGCTCATCATGCCGGTCACGATCCTCGTGGGCCTGGTGGTGGGCACGCTGATCGGCGCGTTCCACGGCTGGCTGGTGGGCTACCAGGGTATCCCGTCCTTCATCGTCACGCTGGGCGGCCTCCTCGTGTGGCGGAACCTGAACTGGTACACCACCAACGGCCAGTCGGTCGCGCTCACGGACGAGCGCATCCTGAACTTCGGCGGCACCGAAGGCGTGCTGGGCAGCACCGCGAGCTGGATCGTGGGCGGCCTCCTCGCGCTGGGCGTCGTGCTGGCGATCGTCGCGGGGCGCCGCGCCAAGGTTCGGCATGGATTCGCCGTGAAGCCAGCGTGGGCCGAGGGGCTCCTGATCGCGATCATCGCTGGCGCCATCCTGGGCTTCGTGGCGGTCCTGAACGCCTATCCCATCGCCCCGACCAAGCTTCAGCGCCAGTTCGAGGCGCAGGGCCTGACCATGCCCGAAGGCTACGTGGCCTATCATGGCATTCCGGTGTCGGTGCTCCTCCTCATCCTGGTGGCGGTCGGCATGACCGTGGTCGCCCAGAAGACCCGCTTTGGCCGCTACATCTTCGCCACCGGCGGCAACCCCGACGCGGCGGAGCTTTCGGGCATCAACACCCGCTGGCTGACCGTCAAGATCTTCTCCCTGATGGGGTTCCTCTGCGGACTCGCGGGGCTTGTCTCCCAGGCGCGCCTGCAAAGCCACGGCAACGACATCGGCACCCTGACCGAACTGTCGGTGATCGCGGCCACGGTGATCGGCGGCACGGCCCTCGCGGGCGGGATCGGCACGATCTACGGGGCGATCCTCGGCGCGCTGGTCATGCAGTCGCTCCAGTCCGGGATGGGCATGGTGGGCGTGGACACGCCGTTCCAGAACATCGTCGTGGGCACGGTGCTCGTGCTCGCCGTCTGGGTGGACATCATCTACCGCAAGCGCACGGGAGCCATGAAGTAAATGACCATCGACCGCTCCGGCACCCCCCTCCTGGAGATGCGCGACATCTCCATCGCCTTCGGTGGCGTGCGCGCCGTGGACCATGTGACGGTGGATCTCTACCCCGGCGAGGTCGTGGGCCTGCTGGGCCACAACGGCGCGGGCAAGTCCACTCTCATCAAGATCCTGTCGGGCGCCTACAAGGCCGATACGGGCCAGATCCTGATCGAGGGGCAGCCCGTCACCATCGCCAACCCCCGCGACGCGCGCACCCACAACATCGAGACGATCTACCAGACGCTCGCGCTGGCCGATAACCTCGACGCGGCCTCGAACCTCTTCCTCGGGCGGGAACTCACGACGCCCTTCGGCCTCGTGGACGACGCCCGGATGGAGGCCGAGACGCGCAAGATCATGGCCAAGCTCAACCCCAACTTCCGTAAGTTCGCCGAGCCCGTGAAGGCGCTCTCGGGCGGGCAGAGGCAGTCGGTGGCCATCGCGCGGGCGGTCTATTTCAACGCCCGCATCCTCATCATGGACGAGCCCACGGCCGCCCTTGGCGTCCACGAGACGGCGATGGTGGCCGAACTCATCAAGGAGTTGAAGGCGCAGGGCCTGGGGATCTTCCTCATCTCCCACGACATCCACGACGTCATGGGGCTTTGCGACAGGGTGACGGTGATGAAGAACGGCAAGCTCGTGGGGAGCGAGCGCGTCGAGGACGTGTCCGAGGACGACATCCTGTCGATGATCATCCTTGGCAAGAATCCGCGCCGCGAGGCGGCTTGAGGTCGCCCCCGCGTGACGCATAGGCTCATGCGGGGGGAGAATCACACGCATGTATATCGGACTCGACCTGGGCACCTCCGGGCTGAAGGGGGTGCTGATCGACGAGGGGCAGACGATCCGGGCGGAGGCCACGGCCCCGCTCGACGTGTCGCGCCCCCATGACGGCTGGAGCGAGCAGGACCCGGCCTCCTGGCTTTCCGCCACCGAGGCGGTGATGCGGGGCCTTGGGTCCCAGGCGGACCTGTCGGCCGTGCGGGGCATCGGTCTCTCGGGGCAGATGCACGGGGCCACGCTGGTTGACGCCGGCCACGAGGTCCTGCGGCCCTGCATCCTTTGGAACGACACCCGCAGCCACCGCGAGGCGGCCGAGCTTGACGCCGATCCGCGCTTCCGGGCGGTGACGGGGAACATCGTGTTCCCGGGCTTCACCGCGCCCAAGCTCGCCTGGGTGCGCAACCACGAGCCCGAGATCTTTGCCCGCACCGCGCTGGTGCTGCTCCCCAAGGACTACCTGCGGCTCTGGCTGACCGGAGAAGCCGTGGCCGAGATGTCGGACGCGGCAGGGACGTCCTGGCTCGACACCGGGGCCCGCGACTGGGACGAGGGGCTCCTTGCGGCCACGCACCTGACCCGCGGGCAGATGCCGCGGCTCGTGGAGGGGTCGGAGGTCTCGGGCACCGTGCGCGACGAACTCGCGGCACGGTGGGGCCTGCC
>CADCUU010000105.1 GCA_902805995.1 uncultured Rubellimicrobium sp. | reverse complement strand
CGACGGGCGGGTGCTGAAGGCGCATGTGCCCTGGGTGTTCCTGCCGAAGCCGGGGACGCCCTTGTGGCTGATGTTCCGGCGGGACCGCTGCTTCGTCTTTCCGCGCGACGGTCAGACCAGGGTGGCCTGATAGTCGGCGAGGGTCCGGCCTGGCTCGTCCACGAAGAGCTGGGGCAGGGCGGTCAGCTCCTCGATCAGGTCCACGCGGTGGAGCGCGAAGGCTTGGGTCGTCTCGCACCAGCAGGTGACGGTCCAGACGCGGCCCCAGTAGTCGAGCCGGAGGGGGCGCGCGATGCGGCGGGGGATAGGGTCGCCCGACAAGTGAAGGCGCAGCTTCTGGCGTGCCTTGATGGCGGCGCGGATCGTCGGCATGTGGCGGAAGCCGCGCGACGCCTCGGCGAAGGCGTGGGTGGCGAAGCCGAAGCTCGCGCCCCGGGCGGAGCGATCCTCGGGGAGGACGGCGTCCACCTTTTCGGAGAGGGTGCGGGCGGCTTCCTTCAGTTCGTCGTCCCCGGCCTCCCCCACCACGGCGAGGCCGAGATGGAGGGCCTCGAGTTCGGGCAGGGACAGGTTCAGGGGCGGGAGCGTGATCGCGGCGGTAGCAGCGTAGCCCAGGCCGCGTTCGCCCGCGATGGGGACGCCGGAGGCGATCAGGGTGTCCATGTCGCGGTAAATGGTGCGCTGGGAAACGCCCAGGCGGCGCGCCAGATCCTCGGCCCGGTGGAGGCGGCCGTCGGAGAGGAGGCGCACGAGGTCGAGGAGGCGGTCGTGGCGAGAGGGCATGGGGGCCTACTGACAGGATCGTGTCACAAAATGCGCGTCCGGAGGGGGGCTGGCAAGGTCCCGGCGGTTCAGTTCAGGCGTCGGCTGGAGTAGTAGTGAGGGCATCGAAGGTCCTGGAGGTCCATCATGCTACAGAATATCGGCCTGCCCGGCCTGCTGCTCATCGGCGTCGTCGTGCTCGTGCTGTTCGGGAAGGGCAAGATCTCGTCCGTCATGGGCGAGGTCGGCAAAGGCATCACCGCCTTCAAGAAGGGCATGGACGACGGCCGCCGCGAGATCGAGGACGCGAGCGCCTTGGCCGTCCGCGACGTCACCCCCACAAGCGAGCGCGTCTGACGCGCAGCCCCGCCTGACAAGGAGAGAGAGCCATGCTCAACAATATCGGACTGCCCGGCCTTCTGCTGATCGCCGTCGTCGTGCTCGTGCTGTTCGGGCGCGGCAAGATCTCGGGCATGATGGGCGAGGTCGGCAAGGGCATCACCGCCTTCAAGAAGGGCATGGATGACGGCCGCCGCGAGATCGAGGACGCGACCGTGACGCGTGACGGCGTTCCCCCGGCCGGCGCGCACACCACGACCACGACGACCACCAGCGCCGACGGCACCGTGACGACGATCACGCCGGACCGCGACCGCGTCTGACCCCGCCCCACGGGGCCCTGAGAAGGAGAGGCGCATGTTCGACCTTGGCTGGTCCGAAATGCTGCTCATCGGCATCGTGGCCCTGATCGTCGTGGGGCCCAAGGAGCTGCCCGGCCTGTTCCGGTCCATCGGGCAGGCCGTGGGCAAGGCGCGCGGGATGGCGCGGGAGTTCACGCGCGCCATGGAGGCCGCGGCGGACGAAAGCGGCATCCGGGAGATCGACAAGACGATCCGGGCCGCGACCCGGCCCGCGCAGTTCGCGGGCGACAAGCTGCGCGAGACGGCCTTGGGGGCCAAGACGGGCGCCACCACCAAATCGGCTCTGCCGCCGCTGAACCCCGGCGCGCCAGTCAAGCCCGGCGGCGCGACCGAGGCGCTGGCCGCCGAGCGCGCGCAGTCGCGCGAGGATACCCTGGCCGCCGCCGCCGAGAGGCGCATCGCCGATGCGGAGCGCCGCGCGGCCGAAGCCGAGCGCCGCGCCCTGGAGGCCGAGCGCCGCGCCGCCCAACCCCGTACGGACGAGACGGCATGACCTCCAAGATTTCCCCTGCCAAGATCGCTCCCCAGGTCGCCGCCGTGGACGAGGTCGAGGAATCCTCGATGTCGCTCATCGAGCATCTGACGGAGCTTCGGAACCGGATCATCTGGTCGCTCCTGGCCTTCATCGTGGCGATGACGCTGTGCTTCTTTGTCTGGGAGCCGATCTACGACTTCCTGACGATCCCGCTGTGCAACGCGCTGGCGGCGCGAGGGCAGGAATGCGCCCTTGTGTTCCTGTCGGTGCAGGAGGGGTTCTTCCTCGCGTTCCAGATCTCGGTCATCGCGGGGCTGGTGCTGTCCTTCCCTGTGATCTCCTATCAGTTGTGGCGGTTCGTGGCGCCGGGGCTTTACCGGAACGAGAAGCAGGCCTTCCTGCCGTTCCTGCTGGCCTCGCCCGCGATGTTCTTCCTGGGCGCGTTCTTTGCCTATTATGTCGTGACGCCCATGGCCTTCACCTTCTTCCTGGGCTTCCAGGACCCCGGCGCGCTGGCCGTGGAGGGGGAGGTGGTGTCCGAAGCCTCGGCCGCGATGGTGTTCCAGGGATCGGCGCAGAGCTACCTGTCCTTGACGATGAGCTTCATCATCGCGTTCGGCCTGTGCTTCCAGCTGCCGGTGCTGCTGACGCTGATGGGGCGGGCGGGGATCATCTCCTCCCAGTCGCTCGTCAGCACGCGGAAGTATGCGATCGTCGCCATCCTGATCCTGGCCGCTGTCGCCACGCCGCCGGACATGATGAGCCAGATCATCCTCTTTGCGACGGTGTATCCGCTGTATGAGGTGTCGATCCTGCTGATCCGGCGGCATGAGCGGAAGGTCGAGGCGCAGATGCGGGCCGAGGGGCTGCTGGACGAGAACGAGTCGCTTTATGACGACGAGGAGAAGGAGTGAGCCTCCCTGCCGACATGACCGAGGCGGGGTCGCTGCGCCGCATCGCCGAAGCGCTGGAGCGGCTGGCCCCGCCGCCCCAGCCCGCGCCGGATTTCCGGGGCGACGCATTTGTCTGGCACCCCGACCCGGATCGCGTGGCCCCGGTGAAGCGCGTGAACCGGGTGGACCTGTCGCTTCTGGTGGGGGTGGAGCGGGCGCGGGACACGCTGCTCGCGAACACGCGGGCCTTTGCGCAGGGGTTTCCGGCGAACAACGCCCTTTTGTGGGGCGCACGGGGCATGGGGAAGTCGAGCCTTGTGAAGGCGGTGCACGCCGCCGTGCAGGCCGAGGAGCCCAGCCTCAAGATCGTGGAGGTCGCGCGGGAGGACCTGCCTTCCATCGGGCGGTGCCTTCAGTTGCTGCGGGAGGCGCCGGGGCGGTTCGTGCTGTTCTGCGACGATCTGTCGTTTTCCCACGATGACGCGCATTACAAGTCGCTGAAGGCGGTGCTCGACGGCGGGATCGAGGGGCGGCCGGAGAACGTGGTGCTTTATGCCACGTCGAACCGGCGGCACCTGATGCCGCGCGACATGATCGAGAACGAGCGGAGCACGGCCATCACGCCGTCCGAGGCGGTGGAGGAGAAGGTGTCGCTGTCGGACCGCTTCGGGCTCTGGCTGGGGTTCCATCCCTGTTCGCAGGACGAGTACCTGTCGATGATCCGGGGCTACTGCGAGGCGTTCGGGATCGCGATTTCCGAGGCGGAGCTTTGGGCCGAGGCCATCGAGTGGCAGGCCACGCGCGGCGCGCGGTCGGGCCGCGTGGCGTGGCAGTTCGTGACGGACCTGGCCGGGCGGCGGGGCGTGCGGCTGGCGTAGGCCGGGCTTGCCTGCTGCGGGACAGCTATCGTGCGGCAGAGGCTTAGGCTGACTTTGGGTTGGCCGATCGACGACCGAAACGGCGCTGAGCCATTCCGGACGTATTTCGTTCCATAAGGAGCGCAGACGGGCGGTCGGGCCCCTCCGTTACGGCAGGAACTGCGTGGGGTCCTGGCTTTCCATCCCGCGGCGCACCTCGAAGTGCACGAAGGCGGGATCACCGGGGCGGACTTGGCCGATCTGCTGGCCCCGCTCCACCCGGTCGTCCTTGGCGACGGACAGGGTGTCGAGGTGGGTGTAGACCGTGAGCAGGTCGTTCGCGTGCTTGATGACCACGATCTGCACGCCGTCGGTGTTGGTGGTGATCGCGGCCACCGTGCCCGCATCCGCCGCACGGACGGCGGCCCCGGCGGGCGCGCCGATGTCGATGCCTTCGTTGCGGCCCGGGGCATAGGCGCGGATGATGGAGCCCTGCGCGGGCATCACGAGCTGGCCTTCGGCCGGGGCGGACTGCTCGCCGCCCAGATCCTGGGGCACGGGGGCGGGGTCGGGCGCCTGGGAGGCGGGGGCGACCTCCTCATCGGGCAGGGGCGCGGAGGCGCTGGGGGGCAGGGGCGTGGGGCTGCCCGCGCCTGGGGCCGTCACGACACGGGCCGGAGCAGCGCCGGAGCCGGCGGGCGGGACGAGCAGGAACTGGCCTTCGCGCACGCCGAGGTCGGAGCCCAGGCCGTTCCATTGCGCGACCGTGGCGACCGGGACGCCGTAGAGCCGGGCGATGGAATAGGCCGTCTCTCCCCGCAGGACCTGATGGCGGATCGGCTCCGCCCCGGCGGGGGCGGCGGGGGCTGCGACCGGGGCGGCGGCTGGCGTGACGGGCGACAGGGTGGTGGTGCTGACGGGCGCGCGGTCGATGGCGGCGGCGGCCGAGGCGATGAACCCGCCCGGGGCGGTGGCGGCCGGCGCGGCGGGTTCGGCCACGCGGGAGGGGAGGGCCACGATCTCGTCCCGGCGCAGGGGCGCGTCGGGCGTCAGGCCGTTGTAGCTGGCGAGAGTTGCCGGATCGACGCCCACGCGGCCCGCGACGGAGCCGATGGTGTCCCCCTCCTGTGCGACGGCGACTTGATAGGTAGGGTAGGAGATCACCCCCCTCTGGTCGGGCTCGGGCCGCTCCAGCGCCGACATCGCGGCTTCGGTGGTGCTGAACCCGTCGCCAAGCTCGCGCAGGTCCATGTCCACGGGCGTCTGGCAGGCGCCCAATGCCGCGAGCGCCAGAAGCGCGCAGGAGGCGCGCCGGAAATGATGGATGCCTTTGGCCATGATGCCTGCCCTCTTGTCCCGCCCCGAGCCGTTCCGGCCCCTTGGCGCCTTACTCCGGCCCGATCCCCTCGACGAGGGGGACGAACCGGACGGGGCGCAATTCGTCGTAGTCGAAGCCCTTTTCGCCCGTGCGCGTCACGCGGAGAAGGGTCTGCACCGTGTCGCTTTGCCCGACCGGCAGCACCATGATGCCACCGATGCGCAACTGGGCCAAGAGGGGGCCCGGGGGGTCCTCGGCGGCGGCGGTCACAAGTATGCGGTCGAAGGGGGCCTGATCGGGCAGGCCGTGGCTTCCGTCCGCCGTGAAGGCCGTGATGTTGTGGAGGCCCAGACGCTCGAAGACCTCGCGCGCGCTGGTGACGAGGCTGCGGAAGCGGTCCATCGTGTAGACGCGGCGCGCCAGCAGCGACAGGATCGCGGCCTGGTAGCCCGAGCCCGTCCCCACCTCCAGCACCTTGTCGCGGGGCTGGATGGCCAGGGCCTGCGTCATCAGCCCCACCACCGACGGCTGGGAGATGGTCTGGCCGCAGGGAATGGGCAGGGGCACGTCCTCATGGGCGCGGTTGGCGAACAGGCCGCGGATGAAGTGGGCGCGGTCGATCCGCTCCATGGCGTGGAGCACGCGCGGGTCCGTCACGCCCGCGCTGCGCAAGGCGTAGAGGATCTGCATCACCTGCTCGGCGCTGCGGGTCATCCGGCGTCGAGGGCTCGGGTCAGCGCATCCAGCGCGTCATGAGCGGTCAGGTCGGCGCGGCAGGGCTGGATGGAGACGAAGCCGTCGAGGTTCGCCTCCACATCGGTGCCGGGGCCCGTGCGGATGTCCTGCGCGCCGCCCTTGACCCAGATGAAGCGGCGGCCCGAGGGGGAGGTCTGAGGCTCCACCCCGTGCTGGTGGATGCCGCGGAAGCCCTGGCGGGCCACCCGGACGCCCTGCACGTCGGCCCCGGAGACGGGCGGGAAGTTGACGTTGTAGAAGATGCGCTGCGGCCCCTCGTCCCAGATCCCGTGGTCAAGGAGGAGGCGGACGACGCGGGTGCCGTGCTGGGCCGCGGCCTCGAACGGGTTGTCGAGGACTGAGGTGCGGGGGCCCATGAATTGGGACATCGCGATGGCGGGCAGGCCCTGGAGCGCGGCCTCCATCGCGGCGCCGAGGGTGCCGGAATACATCGCGTTCTCGCCCGCGTTGTTGCCGCGATTCACGCCCGAGAGCACGAGGTCGGGCCGCGCGTCCACCAGCACGTCATGTAGCCCCGCGAGGACGCAGTCGGCGGGCGACCCTTCGGCGGCGTAGCGGCGGTCCCCGAACTGAGTGAGCATCGTGGGATGGGTGTAGCTGATGCAATGCGCGACGCCCGATTGCTCGAAGGCGGGGGCGACGGTCCAGACCTCGCCCGTTGGGCCCGCGATCTCCCTCGCGATGGCATCGAGGATTTCGAGGCCGGGCGCGTTGATGCCGTCGTCGTTGGTGATCAGGATACGCATGAAGCCCCCGGAGCCGGTCGCCGCCTTCCTAGGGCAGGGTCGGGGGGGCGGCAAGCCGCGGGATCAGCCCAGGATCAGGGGAAGGAGGCGCTGTGCCTCATCGGTCGGGTGTGCGAGGGCGGCACGGTCTTCCCCCGGATAGAAGCGGGCGCGGGTGGCGGTGGACATGGGCTGAGGCTGGAGGATCGTGACATGGGGTCCGATCCGCTCCCCCTCGGCCTGCCAGCTTTGGGCGAGGGCGATCTGGGCGGCCTTGGTGGCGCCGTAATGGCCGAAGAACTTCTCCCCCCCGCGGGGGTCGTCGAAGAAGACGGCGCGGCCCGTGGGCCCGAGGAGGGGGGACAGCACTCCGATCAGGTCGGCGGTGGCGCGCAGGTTGATGGCAATGGACTTGTCGAGGTCCTTGGCCGCGAGGTGGCCTGCGGGGGCGAGCGGCCCTGCATGGACGGCGGCGTGGACCCAGAGATCGAGCCGGCCCCAGCGGTCGAAGATGGAGCGGGCGAGCTGGCGCATCGCCTCGGGCACGGTGATGTCCATGGGGGCGAGTGTCGCCTGTCCGCCCGCGGCCCGGATGCGGTCGTCCAACTCCTCCAGCCCGCCCACGGTGCGCGCGACGGCCACGACGTGAT
>CADCUU010000104.1 GCA_902805995.1 uncultured Rubellimicrobium sp. | reverse complement strand
TCCGGCACGCGCCGCGCCAGCGCCGCCTCAGCCGCCGGATAGCGGTCGAGGACCGTGGGCCGTCCCAGCCCCAGGTTCGGCTCCACCCGGGTGGTGAGGATCTTCGACAGGATGTCCGACCACGTATCGTCGTCCGCAAGCCGCATCCCCGCGGCCTCCGCCTCCTCCCGCAGCGCACCGGCATCTGTTGTGCCGTTGGGCCGGATCGTGGACAGAAGGTCGATCCCCGCATGTCGGTCGAAGGCCTCCGCGACCGACAGCCGCTCCGGCTCCGCAAAGGGGTCGCAGACCCGGTCCCGGAACCGCAGCACCTGCGCCCCCGTGGCCCGCGCCGCCAAGCCCAGCACCGCCCGGCAATCCTCCATCAGCACCGCATAGGGCTCCCCCACCCGGTACCATTCCAGCATGGTGAACTCGGGATGGTGCAGGGGCCCCCTCTCCCGGTTGCGCCAGACATGGGAGACCGAGAACAGCCGCCGCTCCCCCGCCGCGAGCAGCTTCTTGAGCGCGAATTCCGGGCTTGTGTGCAGGTAAAGCCGCCGCGCCGCGCCGTCGTTGCCGATGGCCTCCGTGCCGAAGGCGTGGAGGTGCGCCTCGTTCCCGGGGGAGGCCTGCAACCCGCTTGGGTCGGCCTCCAGGAAGTCGCGCTCCGCGAACCAGCCGCGCAACTGCGACAGCATGAGGTTGCGGGCCAGGAGAAGCGGGCGGCGCGTCTCATGGCGCGCGGGGGTCCACCAGGGGTCGGTCATGGCGCGCTCCTCTGGCGCAAATGGGCGGGATGCGCTAGGGGGCGGCCCCATGGGTCCCGACGGCTGGGGGGCCGGCGGTCCCACCCGGGGCCCCGGCCCGCGCAAGGGGCCGCAACCGCCCCGACTGATGCCCCGACAACCGCAAGGACCATTTCCGTGAAAGTCATCGCTTCCTCCCTCCGCAAGGGCAACGTGCTCGAGATCGACGGCAAGCTTTACGCCGTGCTGACCGTCTCGAACTTCCACCCCGGCAAGGGCACGCCCACGACCTCCGCCGACCTTCGCCGCCTGTCCGACGGCGTCAAGGTGAGCGAGCGGTGGCGCACCGTCGAGCAGGTCGAGAAGGTCAACGTGGACGAGCGTGAATACGACTTCCTCTACGAGGACGGCGAAGGCTTCCACTTCATGCAGCCCGAATCCTACGAGCAGATCGCCGTCGCGGCCGACATGATCGGCGACGACAAGGTCTACCTCCAGGAAGGGATGCGCGTCTTCCTCAAGACCTACGAAGGCGTCGCGGTCGGCATCGAATACCCCCAGAAGATCACCGTGGAGATCGTCGAGACCGAGCCCGTGGTGAAGGGCCAGACGGCGTCGTCCTCCTACAAGCCCGCCATGACGGCGAGCGGCATCCGCGTCATGGTCCCCCCGCATATCGGCGTGGGCACGCGGATCGTCATCAACACCGAGGACAACTCCTACCAGGGCCGCTCGCAGGAGTGACCGACCCTTACAGGTCCTGAACGACCCAAAGCGGCGCGCCCCCACCGGGACGCGCCGCTTCTCGTTTCCCTAGCGGCGGTCGCGAAGCGCGTAGGCCCCGAGCGTGAGCATCGCCCAGGCCAGCATCGCGAAGAACCCCGTGAGCAGCGTCAGCGTCCAGCGCCGGGGATAGTCTGCGCGCTCCGCCAGCGTGGGCTCCACATGGGCGGCGAGGTAGCGGGTCTGCTGACGGCTCTCGGCCAGCGCCCCATCATAGGAGGCCAGCGCCGCGACATAGGCCTGCTGCCCGAACTCCAGATCCACCGCCAGGCTCTCGTACTCCCCCACGAGGTCCGCGAAGGCCGTTCCCGGCAGCGCAGTGCCCTCCGGCGCGTCCGAGTCGATCCCGGTTGCGGGCCGACCAAGGCCCAGCTTCGCGCGTTCCTGGTCCATGCGCGCTTCGATCACCCCCACGCGGGCCTCCGCCTGCTGGACGCGGGGATCGTCGCCGCTCGTGCTCTGCCGCAGAAGATCGAGTTCGATCAGCCCCTGTGCCAGCTGCTGCTCCAGCTGAGACAACAGGCCCATCTGGCTCTGGAGAGAGGTCGCCGGGTCCACGATCTGAGTCTCATTGCGGAACCGCGTCATCGCGGCCCGCGCGACCTTGAGCCGCTCCACCGACTCGTCCAGCTCCTCCCGGGCGAGGCGCGTCGTATCCTCCTGGGCGATGTCCGACAGCCGGTTGATGAGCGTCTGGGACTCCTCGTAGATCGCCTGGGCAATGGCCCGGGCATCCTCGGGCGTGAAGGCCTGGACCTCGACGTCCAGAAGGCCGGTCCCAGTGTCGTTGTAGACCGACACCATGCGCGTCCAGTGGTCGTGCAGGTCCTCGATGGTGCCGGGAGAATGGTAGGCGAAGACGGGATCGACCTCCGGGTCGCCCTTGGACCAGAGCGCGCGCAGGTCGAGCCGCTCATCGACCGAGCGCACGATCTCCTGGCTCTGGATGAAGCGGTACAGGATGTCCGTGTCCGACGAGGAGGAGCCGCCCCCGCCCAGCGCCATCATGCCGCCCAGCAACTCCATGGCCGACCCCGAATCCTCGGTCCGGACGGAGAACCCTACGGTGGAGGCGTAGCGGGGCGCGGCGCGCTCCCACAGGTACCAGGCGGTCACGCCGGTCGGCACCATCACGAGGAGGAGGAAGCTGACCAGCACCGCCCAGTGCCGCGTGCGGGCCCGCGCCGGCCCGGCCGACTGGGCGATGGGGAGAGACGCAGGCGCGGGCGCGGGAACAGCGGCAGGTCCGGCAGGCGCTCCGGCGGGCCGGGCACCGCCACCGGGGCCACCCGCTGCCCGAGGACCGGCTCCCCCGGCCTTGGGGCCGGGTCTGGGCGCCGGGGCCGGGGCTGGCACCGCCGTCGGCCGGGGCGCACCACCGCCGCCGCCGGACGCCTCAACATCCGCAACGGGCCGGGGACCGACCGGGGCGGCGGGCGCGCCTCCACCGGCGGCACGCGCCTGCTGCATCCTGGCCTTGCGTTCCTCGAGCGACAGGACGCTCTCCTCGCCCTCGGCCTGCGGCTGGGGCATAGCCTCGCGGGGGGGCGGCATGTCGACGGGACCTTGAGCGCTCATAGGAGGGACCTGACGATGATGGCACGACGGCATGGGCGGGCCCGGGATCTGCCGCGCCCTGGGCGCGAATGGGATCCGGGGCGGGCCCGCGTCGCCGGATCGGGTTGCGTTCCGTTGCCCCGTTCTACATAGCCCGCGCCCAGATGGCCAGTGCCCCGCGCGGGGCGCCCGGCCCGGCCCGGGGAGTGAAGGCAGGTTGGCGCCGCATGTCCGCATCCTGATGGCGACCTTTCAGGGCGCCACGCATCTCCCCGCCCAGCTTGCCTCGTTCGAGGCGCAGTCCCATGCCGACTGGTCGCTCTGGGCCTCGGACGACGGCTCCACCGACGCCACGCCCGATCTCCTGCGCGCCTTTGCCGCGCGCCACCCAGGCCGCGTCCGCCTCATCGACGGCCCCCGCAAGGGCAGCGCCGCAAACTTCCTCCACCTCCTCGGCCACCCCGAGCTTCCCCCGGGCCCCGTCGCCCTCTCCGACCAGGACGACGTCTGGCTCCCCCACAGGCTCGCCCGCGGGCTCCAGCAGCTCTCGGGGGACGGCACGCGGCCCAACGTCTATGCAAGCCGCACCATCCGCACCGACGCGGATCTCCGCCCGCTCTCCCCCTCCGTCCGGCACCCGCGCCCGCCGTCCTTCCGCAACGCGCTCGTCCAGAACATCCTGGCCGGCAACACGCTGATGCTGGACGCCCCGGCCCTCGCCCTCCTGCGCGCCACGATCCCCGCCACGCGGGACGCGGGCGTGCGCCACCACGACTGGTGGGTCTACCTCGTGGCCGCGGGCGCGGGCGCGCGGATCGTCAACGACGACGAACCCGGCCTCCTCTACCGCCAGCACGGCGCCAACCTCATGGGCGCGCATCAAGGCCCGGGCGCGGCGCTTGCCCGCCTGCGCACGCTCCGGGCCCGCGCCTTCGCCGACTGGATCACGCGCAACCTCGCGGCGCTCCAGGCCGTAGCCCCCCTCCTCACCCCCCAGGCGCGCGCCGACCTCGACGCCTTCGCCCGCCTGCGCGCGGCGCGGAACCCCCTGGCCCGCGCCCTGAGCCTCCACCGCGCCGGGCTCCACCGCCAGTCCGTCAAGGGACAGGCGAGCCTCCTCGGCCTCGCCGCGATGGGCTGGCTCTAGGCCCCGCCCCCGGTCTAGGCTCCAGCCGCAAAGGGCAGGGAGAGCAGTCGTGGCAGCAGGAACAGCGATCGTCACCGGGGCAGGGACCGGCGTGGGCCGGGCCGTGGCAAATGCACTGGCAAAGGCAGGCTGGCGCGTAGCCCTCCTCGGCCGCCGCGAAGGCCTCTTGCAAGAGGTCGCGCACGAAACCGGCGGCCTCCCCCTCCCCTGCGACGTGACCGATCCCGCGCAGGTGGACGCGGCCTTCGTGCGGGTGGCGCAGGAGTGGGGCCGCCTTGACCTCCTCTTCAACAACGCGGGCCGGGGCTTCAAGCCCGCCACCATCGACGAAACGCCGGTCGAGGAATGGCTCGACGTGGTCCGCGTGAACCTGACGGGCAGCTTCCTCTGCGCCCGCGCGGCCTTTGCCCAGATGCGCCGCCAGCAGCCCCAGGGCGGGCGCATCATCAACAACGGCTCCGTCTCGGCCCAGGCCCCGCGACCGGGCTCCGTCGCCTACACGGCCACCAAGCACGCGATCACCGGCCTCACCAAGTCCCTTTCCCTCGACGGCCGCCCCTTCGACATCGCCGCGGGCCAGATCGACATCGGCAACGCCCTGACGGAGATGGCGCAGGCCATGACGGTGGGCGTCCCCCAGGCCGACGGATCGATCCGCGCCGAGGCCACGATGGACCCCGACGACGTGGCCCGCACCGTGCTCCACATGGCCTCCCTCCCCTTGCAGGCCAACATCCCCTTCGTCACGGTGATGGCGACCAAGATGCCCTTGGTGGGGAGAGGCTGATGCGCGTCCTGATCACCGGAGCGGCCGGCATGATCGGCCGGAAGTTCGCGGAGCGCCTGCTGGCGGACGGCGCGGTCGGCGGCCAGCAAATTGAGCAGATCGTCCTCCACGACGTCGTCACGCCCGAGACGCAAGGCGCAAGCGTCACTGCCGTCACCGGCGACCTGTCCGCGCCCGGCGCCATCGACGCCCTCCTCGCCCACCGCCCCGACCTCGTGGTCCATCTCGCGGGGGTCGTCTCCGGCCAGGCCGAGGCCGAGTTCGACCTGGGCTACCGCGTCAACCTCGACGGGACCCGCGCGCTGCTGGAAGGGATCCGGAGCGCTGGCCTCCACCCCCGCTTCGTCTACGCCTCGACCGAGGCCGTGTTCGGACGCCCCTTCCCCGACACGATCCCCGACGACCTCGCCCCCCAGCCGCTGACCTCCTACGGCACGCAGAAGTTGATGGGAGAACTTCTGGTCAACGACTTCTCCCGCAAGAGCTTCCTCGACGGCGTGTCGATCCGCTTCCCCACGATCTGCGTCCGCCCCGGCGCACCCAACCGCGCGGCCTCCGGCTTCTTCTCCGGCATCATCCGGGAGCCTCTCCGTGGGCTCCCCGCCGTCCTGCCCGTCCCCCGAGAGGTCACGCACACCATGGCCTCCCCCCGCTCGGCGGTGGGCTTCATCCTCCATGCCGCGACGATGGACACGGCCCCTCTGGGCGCCCGCCGCGCCGTGATCCCGCCCGGCATCGCCGTCACCGTGGCCGATCAGATCGAGGCCCTGCGCCGCGTCGCGGGCGACCGCGCCGTGTCGCTGATCGAGGAACGCCCCGACCCCGCCGTCTGGGCCATCGTCCAGACCTGGCCCGCCCGCTTCGAGGCCAGGCGCGGCCGCGACCTCGGCTTCACCTCGGAGCAGAGCTTCGACGAGATCATCCAGGTCCACATCGAGGACGAACTCGGAGGCCGGGTACCGGTCGCGGACGGGGCCTGACGCCCCAAGCCACCCCAGCATCCGCCGCCCTCCCCCAAGGGAGGGCGCGACCCCCTACACCTCGCTCACCAGCGCCTCCCCCGCGAACAGCGCCCGCAGGTTTGCGAGCACGTTGGCCGACATCGCGTCCCGCGTCTCCCGCGTGGCGCTCCCCACATGGGGCGTCAGCACGACATTCGGCAGCGCCGTCAGCTTCGGATCGGGCCGCGGCTCATTCCACATCACGTCCAGCGCCGCACCACCAAGCCGCCCGGACTCCAGCGCCGCGATCAGCGCGGGCTCGTCCACCACCGTCCCCCGCGCGACGTTCACCAGCAGCCCCTCCGGCCCCAGCGCCTCCAGCACGGCGGCATCGACCATTCCCTTGGTCTCGGCCCCGCCGGGCACGATGACCATCAGGATGTCGCTCCGCTCCGCCAGCCCCAGCAGCGTCGGCTCATAGGCGTAGCCCCCCGGCTTCTCATGCCGCGAATGGTAGGCCACCCGCAGCCCGAACGCCTCGGCCCGCTTCGCCACCGCCACCCCGATCGTGCCGAGGCCCAGGATACCGAGGGTCCGCCCCGCGAGCGCCCGGCCCAGCGGAAACTCCCCCCGTCCCCACTCCCCTGTCCGCACAAAGGCATCCAGCGCCCGCAGGTCCTTCCACCCCGCCAGAAGCAGCATCATCGCAACATCCGCCACCTCCTCGGCCAGAGCCACGGCGGGGTTCGTCAGCGGAATGCCCCGCGCGGCCAGTGCCCCCCGGTCGATCCCCTCCAGCCCCGCCGAGCCCGAGGCCACCAGCCGCAGCCGCGGCAGCATCGCCACCTGATCCGACGAAAGCCCATGATGCCCGTCCGTGACCACCGCGTCGATCCGGTCGGCCACGTCGGGCGGCAGCGCCTCCGCGCGATGCACCTCGTAAAGGGACTCCAGCTCCGCCTGACGTGCGGACGACAGCGGCTGAAGGACAAGTACGGCAGGCTTCATTCGTGCAACTCCCTGATGCGCCGGACGCGCTCGCGCCACAGCGTGAACAGCCCCGCCCCCACCACGATGGCGGAACCGACGACGGTCGTGACCTCCAGCACCTCGCCAAAGAGCACGACGCCCAAGCCCGTGGCAAAGACGAGCTGAAGATAGGCGAACGGCTGGACGGACGAGGCCTCCGCCACCTCGTAGGTCTTGATGAGGAGCCAGTGCGCCGTGCAGGCCAGCACGCAAAGCGCCGCCATCCAGCCCCAGTCCGCCCCCGACATGGGCTCCCACGACCAAAGGCCCAGCGGCGTCAT
>CADCUU010000103.1 GCA_902805995.1 uncultured Rubellimicrobium sp. | reverse complement strand
GCTTGAGCGCGCCAAGACCGTCGGCTTCTCGATCCCCTACTTCGCCTTCACAAACGTCGTCCTCACGCGCGAGGACACTGGCATCGCCGCTTACGAGGACCTTGCTGGCCGCACCGTGGGCTCGGTGGCTGGCACCTTCGAGGGGATTGCCCTTGAGGAAGACGTCACTGAGTGGGGCTCGGGCGAGTTCAGACCCTATCAGTCCCAGGCTGACGTATTTCTGGCGCTCTCGCAGGGCCAGATCGAGGCGACAGCTGTCACCAACACCGTGGCCGCCGCCATCGTGGCGAGTGGCCAGTACGAGGGCCTGACCATCGCAGGCGAGGCACCCTATCTCGTGGACTACGTGGCCCTCATCGCGCTGCGCAACGAGCACGGGCTGCTGGATTATCTCGACCTCTTCGTCAACCAGCAGGTCCGCACGGGTCGCTACCAGGAACTCTACGACACCTGGGTGGGCACCGGCGAAGCCCCCGACCTCACAGTGCCTGGCGTCTACCGCTGATCCGAAGGGCAGGGGCCTTCGGGCCCCTGTCCCGTCACGGCTGAGAGGAGGAGGCCTGCGATGTTCGAGTACACGTTCCAGTGGCGGCAGGCCTTCCGGGCTTTGCCGCAAATGCTTGAGGGCGCGCTCGTCACGCTCCAGATCGCTGTCCTGTCCATGGTGATCGGGGTCGCGATCGCGGTCCTTCTCGCGGTCATGCGGGACGCCTCCTCCCGCTGGCTGCGCATCCCTGCGACTGCCTGGGTCGAGGTCGCGCGCAACACCCCTGCGCTGTTCCAGATCTACATGGCCCATTTCGGACTGGCCGGAATCGGCCTTTACCTCGACCCCTATACGGCGCTTCTTGCGGGCATCACCTTCAACAACGCGGGCTACCTCTCCGAGAGTTTCCGCGGCGCTCTGCGTGCGATTCCTGCCACCCAGGCACGGGCGGGCCGATCGCTCGGGATGGGCCCGGCGCAGGCGTTCCGCCTGATTGTCATGCCGCAGATGTTCCGCATCAGCTTCCCGCCGCTCACCAACCAGATGGTCTGGGCGATCCTAATGACTTCTCTAGGCGTGACGGTGGGCATGGCAACCGACCTCACGGGGGTGACGCAGGACCTCAACTCCCGCACCTTTCGCACCTTCGAGCTCTTCGCACTGGCGGCCGTGCTCTACTACCTGATCGCCAAGGCGGTGGTGGGCGGGGCGCGCCTCCTCTCCTGGCGCCTGTTCCGGTACTGAGGGGACATCGATGTTCGAGACCGCCCTCACCCTGAACGACCTCCTCTTCCTCGCCCAAGGCGCGCTTATCACGATCGCCGTCACCGCCATCGCGGTCCTAGGGGGGACGCTCCTTGGCCTTTTGTTCGGCATCTTGCGCACGCAGTTCAGTGCCTGGGTCTTGTTCCCGCTGATCTTTTTCCTCGACGTCTTCCGCTCGGTGCCGCTGCTGATTCAGCTCATCCTCGGCAATGCCTTCCAGGCCATCGCCGGTTGGGGCTGGTCACCCTTCGTGACCTCCTGCGTGATCCTGTCGCTCTACACCTCGGCCTATGCGACCGAGATCGTGCGCGGTGCCATCGACGCGGTGCCCCAGACCACACGGCGCGCCGCGCGCTCTCTCGGCCTCACCTGGCGGCAGGACATGGCTAATATCGTCTTCCCCATGGGCCTGCGGGTCGCCCTGCCAAGTTGGATCGGCCTCACGCTCGGAGTTATGAAGGACTCTGCGCTGGTCCTCTGGCTCGGCATCATAGAACTCCTGCGCGCCTCGCAGGTGCTCATTACGCGGCTCCAGGAGCCGCTCTTCATCCTGTCGGTCGCGGGCGCGATCTACTTCCTCCTGAGCTTCCCCATTGCCCGCCTCGGGGGCCGTCTCGAACGCAGGTGGCGCGAGAATGATTGAGATCGAGAACGTCCACAAATCCTTCGGTGCGCTCGAGGTGCTGAAAGGCGTAAGCCTGACGGTGAACAATGGTGAGGTTGTCTCGATCATCGGTGGATCCGGGTCGGGCAAGTCCACTCTCCTGACCTGCATCAACGGCCTTGAGGATATCAACGCCGGCCGCATCCTGATCGACGGAACCGAAGTCCATGCCCGAGGCACCGATCTCAACAAGTTGCGGCGCAAGGTGGGCATCGTTTTCCAGCAATGGAACGCATTCCCGCATCTGACAGTGCTGGAGAACGTAACACTCGCGCCACGAAAGGTGTTGGGAATGCCCAAGGCTCAGGCCGAGGAGGTTGCGGTGCGGCAACTGACCCATGTGGGTCTCGCCGACAAACTCAAGGTCTATCCCGGGCGCCTGTCGGGAGGGCAGCAGCAAAGGATGGCGATTGCCCGGGCGCTGGCCATGTCCCCGTCCTATATGCTCTTCGACGAGGTGACCTCGGCGCTCGATCCCCAACTCGTGGGCGAGGTGCTCGACACCCTCAAGATGCTGGCCGAGGAAGGCATGACCATGATCTGCGTCACGCACGAGATGAGCTTCGCCCGCGACGTGTCGAAGCGGGTCGCCTTCTTCCACCAGGGCGTCATTGCCGAGATCGGCCCGCCCGAGCAGATCTTTGGTGCGTCTCAGAACTCTGAGACGCGGAAGTTCCTGTCAAACGTGCGTTGAATGGGCTCCCCGGACGTGATGGTCGTGGGGGCCGGCGTGATCGGCCTCTCAGCAGCGCTGGCTGCTCAGGCGCGCGGCCTGAGGGTCCGGGTCATCGACCGAGAGGGGCCTGCGGCCGGCGCCTCGGCAGGGAACGCTGGCGCTTTCGCCTTTACCGACATCTTCCCGCTGGCCTCGCCCCGGATTATCCGGCAGGCGCCCAAGTGGCTGCTCGACCCACTCGGGCCCCTCACCGTGCCGCCGCGCTACGTCCACAGGATCGCGCCCTGGATGCTGCGCTTCTGGCGGGCGAGCTGGCCCGCGCGGGTGAGGGCCTCAACTGTTGCGCAGACCGCGCTCATGGACCTCTCCAAGTCGGCGCTCGAGGCCTCTCTCGAACGGGAGGGGCTGATGGGGATGCTACGCCGGGACGGGCAGCTCCAGGTCTATGAAGGGGAGGGAGCTTGGGGCGCCTCGCTGCCCTCCTGGGCGGTAAGGGAGGAGCACGGGATCGCATTCCGCCACCTCCGGGGCGAGGAGATTGCCGAAGTCCAACCCGGCCTGTCGCCGCGCTTCACGCATGCGACCTTCACGCCCAGTTGGTACTCGATCAGCGACCCCAAGGATTACACACTCGCCTTGGCCGAACGGGTGCGCGCGAAAGGCGGGCAGATCGTCATCGCGGAGGTCCGGTCGCTCACCCCCGACGGTGTGGAGACTTCTGCCGGCCGCATGCAAGGCCGTGTAGTGCTGGCGGCGGGGGCCTTCTCGCATCGGCTGGCGCGGACGGCCGGAGTTCGTATCCCGCTCGAGACGGAGCGGGGCTACAACACCACGCTTCCAGCCGACGCCTTCGACCTGCGCGTGCACATCACGTTTGAAGGGCACGGCTTCGTTGTCTCAAAACTCACCTCCGGTCTGCGGGTGGGTGGGGCGGTGGAACTCGGCGGACTCGACCTGCCGCCGAACTTTGCTCGAGCCGAGGCGATGTTGACCAAGGCCGCGCGCTTCCTGCCAGGTCTGCGGACCGAGGGCGGCAAGCAGTGGATGGGCTTCCGGCCCTCGCTGCCGGACAGCCTTCCGGCAGTCGGCCCGCTGCCGGGCCGCCCCGACGTGATCTGCGCGTTCGGCCACGGCCATCTGGGTCTCACGCAGTCCGCCGGCACGGCCGAACTCGTGGCCGATCTGTTGACTGGGCAGACGCCCGCCATCGACCTGAAACCCTTCTCGCCCGCACGCTTCGGGAGACCCCAATGACTGTTCACACCTTCCCCTGCATCGATGGCCATACTTGCGGCAACCCGGTGCGACTCGTCACAGGCGGCGCACCTATGCTCCGGGGCGCGACCATGCTGGAAAAGCGGGCGCATTTCCTGGCTGAATATGACTGGATCCGCACGGGACTCATGTTTGAGCCGCGCGGCCACGACCAGATGTCGGGCGCGATCCTTTATCCTCCCACGCGCGAGGACTGCGACGTCGCGGTGCTCTTCATCGAGACCTCGGGCTGCCTGCCCATGTGCGGGCACGGCACCATCGGCACCGTCACCATCGCGCTGGAGAACGGGCTCATCCGTCCAGCGGCGCCGGGGGTGCTGCGGCTCGACACGCCGGCGGGGCGGGTGGACGTGACCTATCAAGAGAAGGGCCGCTTTATCGAGGAGGTGCGGCTCACCAACGTGCCGGCCTACCTCCATGCCGAGGGACTTACCGCTGAGGTCGAAGGCATGGGCGAGATCGTCGTAGACGTGGCTTATGGCGGGAACTTCTACGCCATCGTCGAGCCGCAACGGAACTTCAGCGACATGTCCGACCTCTCGGCAGGGCAGCTCGTGGAGCAGGGGCGACGGCTTCGAGATGTTCTGAACGCCAAGTACGAGTTCGTCCATCCGGAGAAGCCCGCGATCAACGGCCTGAGCCATATCCTCTGGACCGGCGCGCCGCGCCACCCCGATGCTCAGGCCCGCAACGCCGTGCTTTACGGCGACAAGGCCATCGACCGCTCGCCCTGCGGGACCGGAACCTCCGCGCGCATGGCGCAGCTTGCGGCCAAGGGCCGGCTCAAGGGCGGCGACGACTTCGTCCACGAGTCGATCATAGGCTCGCTCTTCCGGGGCCGGGTCGAGGGCGCGGCGCGGGTGGGTAATCACGACGCCATCATCCCGTCCATTGCAGGATGGGCCCGCGTTACGGGCATCAACACCATCTTCATCGACGACCGCGACCCCTTCGCCCATGGGTTCGTGGTCAAATGACGCTAGGCCTCGCGATCATCCCCGGCCGGGCGGCCGGCGCCATTGTAGCCTGCGAGGAGGGGCTGAGCTTCTGGGGCGGCGTCGATCCCGCCACGGGGCGCGTAATCGACGCGCATCACCCGCTGCACGGCCGGATGCTGGCCGGGTCGGTTCTTGCGTTGCCGACGAGTCGAGGGTCCTGCACGGGGAGCGGCGTGCTCCTCGAACTCGCATTGAACGGCCATGCCCCGGCGGCGCTCGTGTTCCGCGAGGACGAAGACGTGCTGACCCTCGGCGCGCTGATCGCGGGGCGGCTGTTTGGCCAGGCAATCCCGGTCTTGCGCCTCTGCCCTGAAGACTTCGACCTGCTCGCGGGGACTGAGCGGGCCAGCATTACCGAAACGCGGATCGAGGCGGGCACGCTGTCCCGGGCATTAAAGCCGGTCGCCGCGCAGCATCTCGACCTCTCCGAGGGGGACCGCGCCTTCCTTGCGGGCGAAAGTGGCGACGCCCCACGACTCGCGATGGAAATCCTCTGCGCCATGGCCGCGCAGCAGGGGGCCACGCGCCTCACCGACGTGACGCAGGTCCATATCGACGGATGCATCTATGCGAGTCCCGCGAACCTCACATTTGCGGAGAGGATGGCGGACATGGGTGCGCGGGTGCGCGTTCCCACAACGATGAACGCCATCTCGGTGGACCGTGTGAACTGGGAGCGGCAGGGCACCCCCCCCGACTTCGGCGGCCCGGCGAGCCGGCTGGCCGACGCCTATGTCCGGATGGGTGCCAGACCGAGCTTCACTTGCGCGCCCTACCTGCTCGACAGCGCCCCCGCCGCTGGAGAAGCGGTGGGCTGGGCCGAGTCGAACGCGGTGATCTATGCCAACACCGTTCTAGCAGCCCGCACCGTCAAGCACCCAGACTTCTTGGACCTTTGCATCGCGCTCACCGGACGCGTGCCGCTCTCGGGAGTCTACCTGGACGAGAACCGCAAGGCCCGCCGCCGGATCCATGTCGAGGCCCCGGAGGAACTCGACGACTCCTATTGGCCGATGCTCGGATATCTGGCGGGTCTCATCGCGCCCGACCGCATCCCGCTGCTGACCGGGCTAGAGGTGACCTCGCCCTCGACCGACGATCTCAAGGCGCTCTGCGCGGCCTTCGGTACAACCTCGGGCGCCCCGATGCTGCACGTCGCAGGCCACACGCCCGAGGCCCAGGGCAGCTTGGCTGCTGACGCCGACGAGGCGGTCGTGAATCGGGCCGACCTTGCGCGGGTCTGGGGGGAGCTCAATCCCGGTCCCGACGACATCGACCTAGTCGCCATCGGCAGCCCACATGTCTCACTGACCGAATGCCGCGCGCTGGCCGCCCTTGTTGGCGGGCCGGCGCGGCACCCGTCCGTCGCTGTCATCGTGACCGCCGGCCGCGCCGTGCGGGACCAGGCCCAGGCCGAGGGGACCCTTGCCAAGCTCGAAGCGTGGGGCGTTCAGGTCGTGACCGACCTCTGCTGGTGTTCGATCTCCGAGCCCGTGTTTCCGCCCTCGGCTCGGGTGCTGATGACCAACTCTGGCAAGTATGCCCATTACGCTCCGGGCCTGAGCGGCCGCGCTGTGCGCTTCGGCTCCCTGGCGGATTGCGTGTCGGCCGCCGTAACAGGTCGGGCGCCATCGTCACCCCCAGCTTGGCTGTCCTGATCTCCGGAGTTTCCCATGCGCAGCAGCAAGACCATCCATGTGATCTCCGCCCACGCCGAGGGCGAGGTGGGCGATGTCATCGTGGGCGGCGTGGCTCCGCCAGCGGGCGCGACGCTCTGGGAGCAGAGCCGCTGGATCGCGCAGGACCAGACCTTGCGGAACTTTGTCCTGAACGAGCCGCGGGGCGGCGTCTTCCGGCATGTGAACCTCCTCGTGCCGCCCAAGGATCCTCGTGCGCAGATGGGGTTCATCATCATGGAGCCCGAGGACACACCACCGATGTCGGGCTCCAACTCCATCTGCGTCGCCACCGTACTCCTCGACGGTGGCATCCTTCCCATGCAGGAGCCGGTGACGGAGTTGATTCTGGAAGCGCCGGGCGGTCTCGTCCGGGTCCGGGCCGAGTGCCGGAACGGGAAGGCCGAGCGCATCTTCGTGGAGAACCTGCCAAGCTTCGCCCAGCAGCTCGACGCTAAGCTGGAGGTCGAGGGGCTGGGCACGCTCACGGTGGACACGGCCTATGGCGGGGACAGCTTCGTCTTCGTGCATCCGGCGGAGCTGGGGCTGTCTCTTACCCCGGACGAGGCGCATGACATCGCACGCCTGGGCGTTCGCATCAGCGATGCCGCCACCGAAGCGCTGGGCTTCTCGCATCCGGAGAACCCTGACTGGCGGCACATCTCGTTCTGCCTCTTCGCAGGCGGCCTGGAACGTCTCCCCGAGGGCCTGCGCGCCCGCTCAGCGGTGGCGATCCGGCCGGGCAAGGTGGATCGTTCGCCCACCGGCACAGCGCTTTCGGCCCGCATGGCGGTCCTGCACGCGCGGGGGCAGATGGGAGAGGGAGAAACGCTTACGGCGGTGTCGCTGATCGGCTCCACCTTCACTGGCCGCATCCTCGGCACGACGACCGTGGGTGGCCACCCTGCCATCCGGCCCGAGATTTCCGGGCGGGGCTGGATCACCGGCATCCACCAGCACATGCTGGACCCTGACGATCCCTGGCCCGAGGGCTACCGGCTATCCGATACCTGGGGCGCGCGATGAGGGAGCCTCGACGGGGCAGTTGCTTATAGGTTCGATACTTATCTAAGCTAGGCCATCAGTGGACGGATCATGTGGTGAGATAGAGGCGTTTTCGAGGACGGCGGGAGTATGCTTGCGGTCCCGAGAAGTCCGGCGCTCACACATCAGCTAGGCCGCCTCATCGGGCAGACGCCGGTTACGCGACATCACCGGGTCCTCGGCCACCGGCAGCCGAAGCGCGGCAAAGTCGGCCATGAGATCACTCTTGGTGCTGCGCCGCCACGACAGGGTTCGCCAACTCACGTCCGGCGGGGCCGTAATTTCAGATTTGACGTATTAGCTTCTGAGTGAGAGCACAGGCTGTTTGGGCAGCGACGGTCGCCCTTGGAGACTGCCGCCATCCTTGCCACGCCACGCTAGTCCCGCCGAAAGACAGACAGGCCGGCCAATCGTAGCATGGATGGGGAGGAGACCACCGAGGTGTCCTGAACCTTACCTAATGCGGAAGGTGTCGGGCGGTGGCACGATTCGGGCTTCTGACCTTGGCTGAGAATTGCTGCGTGGACGCGGCTAGGAACGAAACTCGGGCCGCACGATGGCTGACAGAAAGTGCGCCGCCGCGGGTCCGCTGGTCAGACTCGAGAGTTCCAGTGAGTGCCCATCAGCCAGGTTGGTGAGGCACCAGTCCCGGATGTTGCTGGAAAGAAACCAGCGAAAGCCCTGGGTACGGGCGCGAAGGCGCACCTCGACGTCATCTTCGAACCGGCCCAGCGGGTGGGCGTAGGCCAGCAGGTACGGCTGATCGGCATCGGGCCAGCCATAGGCGAGCGTCCGGCCGGGGTCGAAGCCCAAAGCTGCGGGGTGGATCCGACCCTGGGTCCAGCCGAGTTCACTGCGCACGATGTTCGTGACCACACAGATGACGGAGTTGGCCGCTTCAGTGGCGGGCCCAAACTCGAGTTCCTGCTCGAACCCCCACAAAATCCGTGCGATGCCCTGCATCGTCTGTGCCAGCTGGAAAGTCATGATTTGCCTCTATGCTGCGGGGGTCCTGATTGACCCTCAAGGCAGTATTTTTGTTCGCAGGCGCGCCCGCAGAAGCGGTGGACATCCTTTCCTGCGACCTCTTCTCGTCGAGGCAAGATGGAAGCTGCCAGCCGCCACAGGCCGCAGGTACGAACGAGGGCGAGGAGCCAGTCGGTGATGGCCCCTCTGCCCCCGCGCGCCCACCTGGCCGTCAACGTCGCGGCCGTCGTGGCGCCCTCGGGACTCCTGTTCGCGCAGCGCGGCGATGGCGGACTCCGCGAGCATCTCGTTGGCGGGAACGCCGCGAGCCGCAGCGATCAATTGCATCTCATCCCGATCTCAACGCGCCTGCGCCAGCCTTTGCGACACTGAGCCAAAACTCCATCTGCTCGTGATTGCTCATGTCCTTGAGCATCCCTTCCAGAAGTTCAGCCATCTCCTGCCGGACACCGACCTCGTCGAACGTCGGCGAGCCGGGCGGAATGAACATAAACACTCGGTCGACATGGACGCCGCAGTAAGTGACGGCCCACCAGTACTCGTCAGCACGCGACCACGCGAAGCTCTTGGGATCGATCTCGGGCCGGGTCATGAACGCTGCTCCGTCCGGATATTGCGATGCATCTTGTTTGGTTCGAGCCTCTTACGCTGTCCCCTGCTCGTCGAGGAAAGGAGCGAAGACCAACCCAGCAATGTGCGGAGGCTGTTCATGCTCCTGCCACGGCATCGTTGATCCGCCGTATGGCCTCGAGCCGGGCATGCGCAGACATGCTCCGCGTGTCGGCGAATTCGATGAACCTGTGGGCTCCACGCGCGTCGGGGTCCAAGCGGTAGCCAAGGGCAGTCATGGCGCGGCACGCATCGCGCCGGAGTGACGCGTGCACAGCCGGGTCGCCCCGGCCGTGAACTAGGATATTAGCAATGTCCCTCCCGGGCTGCTTGCCAGCCCAGTGGACGGAGAGCTTTGCTCCCGTGCCGGGGTGATGGGTCTCCAGCCAGACCCGGACATCCCGGAGATCCTGGAGCAATTGAGCGCGATCTTTCGTGACCATAATTGACTTGGGCCTCCTTGGCCCAGCGAGCAATGCGAAGAGGCCGCGCAGCAGCGGGCCCCTCATCAGCAGGTTGAACGACAAACGGCATTTCGGGCTTGGGGCACGCTCCAATGCCGCCATGGCTTTCCTGCCGCAGCGGAGCGCCTTGGCGGTGCCTGAGCGTTGGCCAGCGGCCACGCCGTGACTGGTCCGGGTGGGACCTCGCGTCGGCAGCTACCGACCAGAGCCTCAGCGATCTGGACTCCAGATCTGCCGAAGGGCCATCGCACGGCCGAGCATGCAACGGAGAGCCATAACCGACATAGGATCCGCGCCGCAGCGTTGGCCACGGGGCGGAGGGGCGTCAGCTGAGCACGTGGCGAACCAGTTCCAGCATGTCCTGGGTTCTTGCCCCGCACCACCTGATCGCGGCGTCGATCTCTCGCGCGGAGCTCTGATCGGCTTGAGGGATCAGGCGCTGGATCTCAGCCCGTGCCGACACCTCGGCGAGTGCCTCGACTAATTGATTGAGGAGACGCTCGGCCTTTACGAGAGCTTGCCTCGTGCCCTTGGGCGCGACCAGCAGGGCACGAAGGGCCTGAAGGTCGGCCTCCGCCCCGGGAAGGTCGAGGAGCTGGAGAATGCGCGCGAGACCCGGGCCTTCGTTCATGAGGAAGGTGCCGAGCTTGGCGAGCGCGAGAGCCGCGAGATCCGCCGGCCTGCCGCCCGGGATCGGCATCGCCACATGGACGGGCAAGATGGTCGCCCCGCCTGTGGCCGTGGTCGTCTGGGAACCACTGGCCTGGGAAGATACGAGAGTAGTCATGCCGTCTCCTTTGCGAACGGCGCCGGCCCTGCGACCGAACTTCGAAGCCGTCGTCAAGGGCTGCTGGACCGTCCAGCAGCCAGGCGCGCCCAGGATGGTGGGCGTGCCTACGCGCGAGATCACGCGGCACGGGCCTTCACGGGCCTATGGTAACGGGCGTTGGTTGCGGAGCGGCGAGCTCGCCATGCCGCAACGGTGTTACGACCTTCCGCGGGCCGCCTCCGCTCGGCGTCTGACGTAGCGCGCAAGTTCGAGCATATCCTGAGTGCGCGCGCCCAGCCATCGGACAGCCATGTCGATGTCCCGCAGGAGCTTCCAGTCATCCCGCGGCACGACGACGTTCTCTGCGTGCGCACGCACGGGCAACTCGGCAAGCGTCTCTAAAAGACCTTCGAGATACCGTTCGGCGTCGGCAAGCGCGTCCATCTCGTCTCCGGCGTCGCAGTGCAGGGTTCGGAGCGCGTCGAGCGCGGCGCACCCGTCCGTTGCACCGACCAGACGGAGGACCCGTGCGAGGGTCGGTCCCTCGTCGTCGACATAGGCGGCGAGGCGCGTGAGCGCGGAAAGGCAAAGGTCGGAGATGTCCTCCTGGGTAGGCGTGCCGGTATGGATCTGGATAATGGCGTGCATGGCCAACTCCTGTGGCGCGGCCCCGCTCTGGGGCGGCGCATGTGGCGGGGCAGGGGACTCGAGGTCCAGACTGCCGAGGGTCGCTCCCGTGCAGGACGGCGCATCGCGCCGCCGCGACCGTCAAGACGCGACCTCCTGGAGAGGTCGCGACGGGACCTCAGGCCACCTTGCGGGACGAGGGAGCGTCCGCCGGGGCGGACTCCTCCAACTGGGGGAGGGGCCCAGGCTGGTTGCCGGCCGCATCGAGCACACGCAGGAACCGCTGGAGGGCATCGGTCGCAAGGCAGATTCTGATAACGGTCTCCGAGCCTGGATCGAGATCGATCCAACGAGGCTCGTCGGGATCCTCGGCCAGCGACAGTACCCGGTGCAGCCGAACGAGGGCGTGGCAGTCGTCCTCGTCGGGTGGTTCGGCTCCGAGCCGGGCAAGGAGGGCTGCGGCTTTCGCCGCTTCCACCGCTCCGCCTACGAGGCCGGCAGCCTCGATGACCCGCCATCCCCATCTGGCGAGAAACCGGGCTGGGACGAGGGCAGGGAAACGGGCCGGCTCGTGCCGCCCGGGGATCATGACGAGGGTCATGCGTCACTCCTTCTTGGCTTGGGAACAGAGCCCGACCGCCGATCGGCCGCGCTCTCGCCCAGAGGAGCGCGGACGAGCGCCGGAGCGGGCGTCGCCGTCGTCTGCTCTTGCGTCTGCCTTCACGGAGAGGTGCCGACAGCCATCGGTGACGGACCGCCGCGGTGACCGATCCTGGCCGCCTAGGCTCAGCTTGACCGTCGGCGAGGCGGGGAGCGCTTGGGAGGAGGTGGGCGCCGCGGCGGCTTCGATCGTGCTTCCGGCTTGGCGACGGCCCGGGCCGCGGACTCCGTCGCCTGCCCCAGTCTGCGACTGGCCTTGATCTGATCGGCGTTGGCCCGGTAGGTCTCCGTGATGCCCGGCTGCCGATGCTTAAGTATGGTGGTGGCGAGCCCCGCCTCGTTCGGGGCCTCCGACACAATGAAGCTCGCGATGATGTTGCGGATGACGTGCGGTGTGACGCGTATCTTGAAATGTCGCTCGGTGAGATCTCCGATTGAGGTAGAAAGGGCGTCGGTCGTGAGCGCCTCTCCCACGTCGCTGAGAAAGAGGTGGGTCTCGCCGGGGTGGGCCACCACTGCGCGGTGATGCTCCACGTAGTCGAGAAGTTGGCGCCGCAATTCAGGCGGGACACGCCGGACGTCTCGCTTTCGGTCCTTGGTCTCGTTGGCCGACAGGAACATGGTCGTAAAGCTCGGGTCGAAGCTGTGTTGAAGGTCGAGCCCGGCGAGCGAGCCCACGCGGATGGGCGAGTTGACCAGAAGCGCGATCGCGAGGCCCGTCCGCGCGCCGGCCATCGCGGTGATCCGTGCTTTGTGGCTCCGCGTTCGCCGGTGCGCCCGTAGGGCCACCTCGCCGGTTTCGGTGGCCAGGGTCTTGAGGGCGGTGAGCTCGACCAGCCGGCCGTTCGCGCGCGAGGGGTAGAGGGGCGCGATTTTCTTGAACACGTTGATCGTCGGCCTCATCCAGGACCAGTCGCGGTCGGGTTCAGCCACCTTGGCGAGGGCGTAAAGCGACTCGACTTCGCGCAGCATGGTGGCTGGTACAACGCAGCCGGCCTCAAAGAGCGCCTGCCTCTCGGCGAGGCGCGCGCGGAGCGTTGTGCGGTTGATCTCCTCCGGCAGGCCCGCCCCGCGGCAGTAGTCCGTGAAGCCCCAAAGCGAGTGCAGAAGCTTATCCAGCGTGCCCACGGCCCAGGCCCGCACAAGAATGCCGTCCTCGAGCTCGTCCGCCCCGATGTGGAGCCTGGGCAGGATCACGTCGCGCCATCCCGCGGGAAAGCGGTGCGCGTTCCGTTCGATCGTGCGCAGGAGCTTCTCCCGTTTGTTGCGCGGCGGCGCTTTCTCCGTCCGGGCGAAGACGCGGGCGTCGGGGAAAAGGCCCTGGAGCACTTGCCGCATCGCACTGGCCATCTCCCGGCGCAGGCCGTCGGTACGGCTCGCGACGAGCTCGGGTGTGACATGTTCGGGCGGCTCGCCCTCGGCCTCAGCGGCCAGAAGCCACCGGCCGAAGGCCTGCGTGAGACGCGGGTACTGCGCCGGCGTGGCAGCGCAGAACACGCCGAGGAACCGCGCCCGGAGAGGCGCTGGCCACTGGTGGATCGGAAGTGAGAGGGTGGGGCGTCGTCCCATGGCTTACCTCATCAGGTCCCGCTCGAGACCGATCTTGAAGGTCACCTTCGACAGGGCCTTGCGCGTAGCCTTGTCGAGGAGCGCGAGGTAGCGGTCCTGGGCGATGAGCCCGCAGACCTCGGCGTAGTACGCGCGGGTGGTTTCGATTTTTTTGTGACCCAGGATCTCCTGGACGAGCGCCATGGCCGAAGGGTCCTGGTCCAGGATGACCTTGGCCGCGAGGTGGCGCATGACGTGGAGATCCATGCGCAGGAGCGCATAACGCCTCATGTGCCCCGCGAAAGTCTTAGCGAGGTTCTCCATTGACGTGTAGCCGAGGCCCGGGCCGTAGCGGCCGTCGGGCCCGCGCTCCCTCCGTTCGGACGAGGAGCCGGGGAACAGGTGCTCGTTTTCCGGCGCCGCGCCTACATCCTTGGCAAGAACGGGCCGGTAGACCTCCGTATATCGCCGGATCATGGCGACGGTGTCCGGGTCGAGCCTCACCTTGATCTGCCGGTGATTTTTGACCTCGATGGCCGGGAGAACGAGCCAGCCCTCGCCTTCGCCATCGCCCACGGGGAGCTGGATGTGAGGAGCTTCCCCGGAGTTGCGCAGGCGGGCCAGGTTCATGCGCCGGAGCGGCGAGACACGCTGACAGAGCTGCACCATGAGAGCGCTGCGCGCGAGCGCGGCATGGCGAAGAGTAGGTTTCCCTCCACTACGTGAATGGGCCTCGGCGAGGCGCCACAGCGTTTGCGGAGCTCCGAACCAGCGCCGCAACGCGGTTTCCTCGTTGAACTGGCGGAGCATGTCGGCATGCCGGGGACCGATGCGCCGGTCGTCGTAGACATACTTGAGCGTGCCGTCAGGCTTGAGCTTCTTCGCGACGACTGAGGGGTCGATCTCCGGCACCAGCGCGACGATGGGCGCCAGCCTGTCGTCGGCCACGCCCAGCGCCCGACCAACAGCGACGAACGCCTGGATCACCGACGTCTCGTACCGGCCCTTCTCCTGACCAGTCCAGGGTTTGCCCTGCTGTTCGAGGCGGCCTCGGCGAGCGGCCCGCATTGCGCGGATGGCGGCGAGGACGCAGTCCTTCGAGAAGAGATCCTCGACGCAGTCCGGCTTGTGGGCAACCCGTTGGTCCGTTCGGGCCGCGTGCCAGACGCGCTTGATGGCGTCGCGCCAGTTCCTGACCGTCCCCGGCTCGCGAAGGAGGCAGTCCGTGTTTGACTCGGCCGGGCGGCTGAGCTCCGCGAGGCCGAGTTCCAGGTCGAGCTCGTCGACCTCTTCGCCCGGGACGAGCGAGGACCACGAGAAGCCCGCGGTGGGAGACCGGACCTGGCTGAGAAGGGCATCGACCGGCTCGCGGATGCTTGCAGGCACCCGCATCCAGCTCACGTCAGCCAGGCGCCGGGCCGGGGTCTTGACGGTGATCGGGATGGACCGGATCACCCCATCGGCGACCGCCTGCGACCAGCGGCGTGCGGCCGCACGGAGTTTCTCTGGATGACTCGGTCCTTTGGTTACGATCTCCCGCGCGATGAAACGCTCGACAAAGGCCTCGGTCAGACCGCTCGGACCGAGGCGGTCCCGCGTCGCTGTGGCCGCGAGACGTCGGTAGATGGCCCTTTCCGCCTTGGCATGCTCAGGAGTGCGCTCGCATAGGCACCTGACAGCTTCCTTCCAGTCGGCCGGGAGAGCGTCCACGTCGGCCTCACGGCCGCGGATGCGGTCCGGGTCGACGAGCGCCACCGCCGCGCGGACAAGGCCACAGATGTTTTGAAGGCTCTTGGTCGCCTCCACTCCGAAGGTCTCTGGGCTGGCGGCGCGCAGGAGCGGCTCGATGACGACGGCCGTGGCATCCAGCCCGGCGACATTGGTGTCTTCCGAGCCGGCCAGCTTCTGCATCGCGGTTTCGGCACGATGCGCCTTGTCCTCGGGCCAGGCCGCCTTGGCCGCGGCAAGAGCGTCTTGAAGCGTGGGGATCCGGCCGCGCAGGCGGATGGCCATAGTCCGGCGCGGCTCGTCCCCCCAGTCACGCAGGGCGCGGCGGCAGTCGCTCAGGATCTGGTTGTGGCGGGGGCCGAGCGCTGCGCGCATGGCCGCATCGGCGGAAGCGACGGCTGCCTCGAAGGCGGCGACCGGGAGGTCGGGGCCGCTGGTGAGAAGTTCGCGAACGGCGCGGACCGAACCGATCGTTCCGATGCGGGTGCTGGAGGGCATTGGGCTGAGGCGTAGCACCGCAAGGAGGTCGCCGGTGTCGCCCTGGAAAGAGCCTTCGATCATTTAGTCTGCCTTTGTTGTGGAATGTGCGGTCTGCTGTGGATTGTGCTGTTTGCCGTTCGACCGGGATCCGGCGGTCCGGGCCTCCGCGTCACGAGTTGCGCGGGGGTCTGGGCGGCGGAATTTCGGCGACAGGGGGCGACACTGGCAGCTTGCTGAGGGATCTTGAGAACCCGGGGGCGACACCCGGCGACATCGGGGGGAAACGGGGGGCGTGCATTCCCACGCAATGAAGTCCGCCCAGTTTCCCCCGATCATGTAAGTGACTGTTAAGGATGGTTTCCTTCACGAAGCACTTTGGTCGCCCTCCGTGGCGCGCCGGCAGTATTCCAGCCAGATGTCGGTCATCTCCTTCTCGATGCCCTGGAAGCGCCAGATCGCGAGAGCGGTGATCGACCAGCGACCGGTCGGGTTGGTGCCCGTGAGCTTGCCGGAGGCGAGAAGCCGCTGCACCTGCCGGGGGCTCCTGCGAAGGAGCGGCGCAGCTTCCTCAGGCGTGAAGGTATCATCGGGGGCGGTGATCAAGGCATCTCTCCAGAGTGAGGGTGTGTCTGGAGAGGACATGGATCTGACGGGGAGCCCCCCAAAATGGCTCGTGGCCTTGCACGTGCAGAAGCCCCATGCCGGCCGCTTGGCCCCCGTCGTGCCCGGAGGCGGAGCGAGGTTGTGCGGGAGCGGTGCGGGGCGGCGCTGCTCCGGCACCAGGGTCAGACCTGGCTGCTGTCCCGCAGGAGCCGCAGCGCTGCGAGGCGCTGGTGGGCAGAGGTCGATTGCAGGCCCCCGACAACTCGGGCCAAGCGTTCGAGGCGGGCCAGGTCGACCTGCAAGAGGCAGGCCACATGACCCGGAGTGCGGGCGTGGCGGGCGTGCCCGTGCGGATGCTCGGGTGTGGGATCGGGGAGGTTGCGGCAGCAGGCGACGCGCTCGTACGGCCCCAGCCGGAAGGTGTCGTCGGCCGCGAAGTCACCGTGCACCCCGCCATCGTAGGGCTCCTGCGCGGCTTGGCGGGCCACAAAAATGAGCGCGGCATCGATCTCGAGGTCGGCGTACCCGGCCTGTTGCAGGATCTGAAAGTCGTCACGGCCCAGCGCCTCGCGAAGACTACGGGCGTTGGACATGAAGGCCCTGGCAGCCGGCGGGGGCGGCCAGTGGAACTGAATGCGCTCGGGGCCGAGCCAGTCATCGTGGTCGGCCGCCGGCAGCGGCAGACCGCGGAACGCCGCCACGGCGCCCCTCAGGGCAGCCATGGCCGTGGTGGCCTCGAGGGCCGTCAGGGCCGGAGCCTCCGCACACGAGGATGCATTCTCGGTCAGGGCAGGGGCGGAGCCGGTCTCGGCGCCGAAGGGGGAAGTCGTGGTGTCAGACAAAGTGGGATCCTTTTCAATGTTACCGATCGACGGATCGGCTCATCAGGTAGGTGGGTCGTTCCGTTCGCTGGCGGAAACATGCTGCACCGGGGATGTGGGCAGTACCCTGCTGCGACAGCCGAGCCTTCTCGAGCGCGGGGAGGTGCTGCTGAACGGGAGCTGCAACCTTCCAACGGACAGCTGGCAACAGGACCGTCCTGAGATGCCAGGTTGGGCAGGGTGGCTTGGGCTGACAGCGGCGCAACGCGAAGCGGGGGCTCAACTCGCAGACCGTGTCCCGGCTGAACTCTTGGGCGCCGTCCCGTCGGCGGGGGTCGCGATCCATGCCGGTCGACACGCCGCTCCTGCGCTCGCCGGCCGGTCAGGCGCGTCCAGTTCCTTTCCGATGTTGCCGTCCGGTGTCGCTGGAGAGCTTGTCACCTCCGTTCGGAGCGCTCCGGACACCGACCGTTCGCGTCCTCTCTCCGAGAACATGCGTCCTGTCCCCGAGAAACTGCGGCTTTCCTCCGAGAAACTGCGGCTTTCCTCCGAGAAACCGCGTCCATGCCTGGTATAAGCTGTTGCATGGCAACAGTTTTCAGGCGCCTGAAATAAGAGAAAGAAGAGAACCAAGAGAAACAGGCGTGGCCCGGCCACGGAGGTAGGGTTCGGAGTGGGGTTGGAGCCCAGCCATCCCAGCCGCTCTACGGGGGCACGCAATGTGCAAAGATCGATCCTGGTCCAGATCGAAAGAGTGGAGCGGGTCTGGGCCCCGGGTCATCGTCTCTTTCCCGACCGCAGCGTGGAGGAGGGGATGCGGAATGCCCACACCCTCTACCGAGTTCAGCCCTCTGGGGGGACCGTGGCACCTGAGGCCCTTCTCCGGGCCAAGGGTGCCGGCCGGAGGTCGACTGGGGGAGACGCCTTTGTCAGTCCCATGGGCAGTGGAGAGGATGCGTGAGGGGTGGTCCGACACGCATCTCGAGGAAGGTGACCTCGAAGCCTTCGCGCTGCGGGGAGCAGCACATGATCCCGAACCGCGCTGGAGCTTCAGGGAAATCCGCCAGGCGCATGAGCCGCCAACCACCTTCGTGCCTCAGGTGCAGGATGACAGCTCCCCCGGTTCGGGTGAGCCTGATGGTCTGGTCGCCTCCAAGGCCAGGCATGGGGATCACCGA
>CADCUU010000102.1 GCA_902805995.1 uncultured Rubellimicrobium sp. | reverse complement strand
ACGAGCCCACATCCGCCCTGACCGAGACCGAGGTCCGTCGCCTTTTCGGGATCATGCACCGTCTTCGCGAGGAAGGGGTCGCGATCATGTTCGTGACCCACCGGCTGGAGGAGGCGTCCGAGATGTGCGACCGGATGACCGTCCTGCGGGACGGCCGGCTCGCCGGGCACCTCCTGCGCGAGGATGGGCCCATTCCGATCCCCAGGATCATCGAGCGGATGGTTGGCCGCGCGGCCTCCGAGCTTTACGCGCGGCCTGGCGGGCGTGGAACGGGGGCGGTCGGGGAGGTTCGCCTTTCGGTTCGAGGGTTGCGGACGAAGCGTGCGGCCGACGCTCCCCACGCGATCGTGCTCGACGGCCTGGACCTCGACCTGCGCGCGGGAGAGATCCTGGGGGTCGCGGGCCTTGTAGGGTCGGGGCGGACGGAGCTTGCACGGGCCATCTTCGGGGCGGACCAGACGTCGGAGGGAACGATCCTTCTTGACGGCCGACCCATCCGCCCGGGATCGCCTGCGGACGCACGCGACCTCGGGATCGGGCTGGTTCCCGAAGACCGGAAGCAGCAGGCGATCTTTCCCATGCTGCCGATCCGGCAGAACTTCTCCGCCGCATCGCTCGATCATTACTCCGGAAAGCTCGGGTTCATTTCCGGACGCCGGGAACTGGCCGACTTCGCAGAGTACCGCAAGGCCATGTCGATCCGCATGGCATCGCCCGAACAGAGCATCGACGGGTTGTCGGGGGGAAATCAGCAGAAGGTGATCCTGGCCCGTTGGCTCGCTCGGGACCCGAAGGTGCTGATCGTGGATGAGCCGACGCGCGGGGTGGACGTGGGCGCGAAAGCCGAGGTTCATCAGATCCTCGCGGCCTTGGCGGATCGCGGGATTGCCATCCTCATGATCTCCTCGGAGCTTCCGGAGATACTGTCGGTGTCTGACCGGATCGTCACCATGCGGCACGGGCGGGTCACCGGCGAGATGTTCGCCAGCGAGGCCACGGAACAGAGGCTCATGACGCTCATGGCGCTCGAACAGCGAGAGGAAGACCGCGCATGACCTCGACCACCGGAATACAGCCGACCGGGCCCAACGCCTTTCGGCTTCTGAAGCAGTTCGGGCCCCTCTTGTTTCTGTTCGCGCTGATGCTTGTCTTTGCCGTGACGAACGAGGCGTTCCTCACTCAGTTGAACCTGTTCAATGTGGCACGGCAGATCAGCATCACGGGGCTGATCGCGCTGGGCATGACGTTCGTGATCCTCACCGCGGGGATCGACTTGAGTGTGGGCTCGCTGCTCGCCTTTTGCGGGATGGTGGCGGCGGTCGTGGCCAAGGGGACGACAGCCAATACGCTGTCCCTGGGGACGACTGAGGCCTCGGGCTGGGGCTGGCCCGCAGCGCTGGCTACGGCCGTGCTGGTGGGCATGGCCGCGGGGTTCGTTCAGGGCCTCCTCATCACGCTCCTCAGAGTGCCGCCTTTTGTCGTAACTCTTGGTGGACTCACGATCTTTCGGGGCTTTACGCTGATGCTGTCGGGAGGTGGGCCGATCTCGGGCTTCGCTCCGGAGATGCGTTGGTTTGGGACGGGGCTCATGGGGCCCGTGCCGGTACCGGTCATCATCTTCGCGGTCGCCGCGCTCTTGTGCCACATCGTGCTGCGGTTCACCCGCTTCGGGCGGGCCGTTTACGCCGTGGGCGGCAATGCCGAGGCGGCTCGGCTTTCAGGCATCCGGGTCAATCGGGTGCTCGTGGCCGTCTACATGATCGTCGGGTTCTTCTCCGGCCTGGCCTCCTTCGTGCTCGCCGCACGTCTCAACTCGGCAGAGGCCGTCGCGGGGATGGGCTACGAGCTCACAGTGATTTCCGCGGTGGTCATCGGGGGAACCTCTCTCTTCGGAGGCATCGGGAGCATCGGCGGAACGGTCGTCGGCGCGGCACTGATCGGAGTGCTGGTGAATGGGCTTCAGCTTAACAACGTGTCATCCTACACCCAGCAGGTGACCATCGGCTTTATCCTGATCGTGGCGGTCGCCTTCGACCGCTGGCTCAAGGCCCGATCCAGAAGCTGAACCTTTGGTCCTTGATGCGGGATCCGGTACGCGTTCTCGGCCGCAAGGGCAGAAGCGGCGGCAAGGTCCGGGATCTGCCCTTCGAGGGTACTGCCAGACCGATCAACCAGGATCGGCCCCTATCGACCGACCCGGCCAAGGTGTGGAGAACATTTGGCTAGGGCGCTTTGGGGTCAGGGTGCCGAGAGAAAGTCGGCGCGCCCACGACACCCGGACCAGTCACGCATCCATTGCCGCCCACGAAGCCTATGCGGTCGCGCCCACTCGGCATAACGCGCGACACTGGATGGAGACCGCCCCCGGGGGCTCAGGCGCGAAACGAAATCCTGCGGGCCAGCCGTCACCTCGGCCGGACTATCTGGAGCGGCCACCACCGACCAAGTCGCATCGGGGCCAAGATATGGCACCTGAAGCTCCTGCGTGAACGCCTCGTGGCCCGCACCTTCGACCGTTGCACCGTCGAGCTTAGGACCCGCACTGCCCACCTCAACCGATTTCCCGCCTCGCCAGGCCCGAGACCAAGCGCGCTGAATGAAACGGCGGGAAGTTAGAGACAGCTCGCGCTCTTAGGCTGAATCCTACAACAGAGGCCGTCGGGCTCGGCGAATGAGTGCAGGCGGGTTCTTCAGGTGCCGGTCGGTTGATAAGCGCGAGCAAGTTTCTCCACGGTCGCAGGCACCTGTTCGAAGTTGTCGACCACCTCGTCGGCTCCGAGTTCGAAGGCAGGTCGGCGGGCGTAGCCCCAGGCCACGGCAATGACAGGAAGTCCTGCGGCGCGGGCGGCCGCCACGTCGACCGCGGAGTCGCCGACGACAATGGCCAAGTGAGGCCCAGGCGATGCTTGTGGTAGCGTCCGTGTCAGGTGAGCAGGATCCGGCTTGGCAACACCAAAGGTGTCAGGCCCTGCGATGACATCGAACTCGGGCAGGAGGCCCAAGTCCTCCAGTATCCTTCGCGAAAAGTCCTCACGTTTGTTGGTGCAGACAACAAGACGCCATCCCGCGTGGCGAAGTGCAGACAAGGCTTGGCCGACCCCAGGATAGGCTTGGGTCTTGGCCGAAAGCTGCCCGCCATAGAGATGCAGGAATCGCTCCAGGACAGCTGAGAACTCCGCTTCGCCGGGGTTGCAGCCACGCTGGATGAGGGCTCCACGGACCAGCGCAGCGATGCCATGGCCGATCAATGCCCGGGTGCCTGCAAGCCCGACAGGTGCAAGACCCTGTTCGACCAAAACGGTGTCGAGAGCGTCTGCGAGGTCGGGGGCACTGTCCACCAAGGTACCGTCGAGGTCGAATATCACTGTTCCCCGGACATCGTCAGGCATGGGTTGTCTCCTCTTTGACTGTTTGGCTGCCCTGGCAGTGTTCTTCGACCCTGCCGCCCCTGTTTGGGACGAAGTTGCAGCAGCCGATGCACCCCGTTCCGCGGATCGGCTGGGAGGCAGCCCGTCATCCTGCATCAATTGTCACTTAGGTGTAAATTCCACGGCAAGCTGAGCTACATTTGCTTGTAGCTGCACGGTTAATCATGGTTCATGGAGAACGAGCAAGTAACATCTCATTTGTGAGTCCGACCCTTTGGCGCTGCAGCTTGCAATCCTGGCCGACGACCTGACAGGCGCCCTCGACTCGGCAGCCCCCTTTGCCGCACGTGGTTGCCGGGTGGAGGTGGCCCTGCGCGCAGACGCAACCGCGGAGGCTTGCCTGCAAGGAGCAGACATCGTTGCAGTCAGCACCCGGTCGCGCGAACTGACCGCTGAAGAAGCGAAGGCCGCGGTGACCCTTGCCGTGGCCGCGCTGCCGCCGGGGGTTCGCATCTTCAAGAAGATCGACTCGCGCCTAAAGGGCCATATCGAGGCGGAACTGTCGGCGCTGACGTTCTCTGGCGCCCTCGTCGCTCCGGCAATCGTGGACTTCGGGCGGGTCGTGAAGGACGGAGCGGTCACCGGCTTCGGAGTGGAGGGCGCCATCCCGATCGCGGCAGTCCTCGGTCGGTTCGCAGGGCGCAGCACAATTCCGGATGTTCGAAACAGCGAGGAGATGCAGGCAGCGCTCGACCGGGCGGACAAGGCCGACCTGCTGGTCGGCGCGCGCGGATTGGCCGAGGCCCTGGCACGACGGGCGACGGGGGTCGAGCAGCCAACGGCCCCAGCCTTGGCCGGACCACGTGGCATTCTGGTGGTGGGATCACGCGATCCCATTACGCTGGCCCAAGTCGAGGCGCTTCGGAGCCAAGAGGATGTCATGCATATCCCTGCCCCCAATGGCATCTTTGACGCGCGCCGAGTGTTCGAAGCTGGGACAAACCTCGTTCTCGTGCAGGCGACACTCGGCGATCGGGCGGCCCAGCCCCACGAAGTCGCGATCAACTTGGCGGAGCATCTGCGCCGGATTGTCCTGGATTGCTGTGACACCCTCTTCCTGACCGGCGGCGCCACGGCCGAGGCTGTCCTTGGCGCTATGGGCATTGACCGGATGCGCCTCTTGGGGGAGTGCCTGCCAGGCCTTCCGGTGGGGGTCGTCGAAGGTCTGACCATTGTCGCCAAGTCCGGTGGTTTCGGAGATGTCGGAGCATTGATGCGCGTGGCTGAGATGATCAGGAGAGCGAAGCGATGAGTGCGGCAGGAGGCGGTCCCGGTCGAAAGAGCCTGCCCGATGTGGTCTTCGACCGGATGCATCGAGCCATCAAGTCCGGGGCTTACCGGCCCGACGAGCGACTCCCGACGGAGCATGATCTCGCCGCCGAGTTCGAGGTATCCCGCCCCATCGTACGCGAGGCGCTGCGACGTCTGCGCGAGCAGGGGCTGATCTACTCCCGGCAGGGCGCTGGCAGCTTCGTGCGGTCCATCGGGCTCAAGCAGCCGCTCGGCTTCGGACAGCTTGAGAACGTGTCCGACCTGCTCAACTGCTACGAATTTCGCGTGACCCTCGAGCCCGAGGCCGCGGCCTTGGCGGCGGAGCGTCACAGGCCTGCGACCCTTGCGAACATTGAAGCCGCGTTGGAGCTTCTTCGGGACGCCACCAACCGGCAGTCGCATCGTGAGGACGCCGACTTCGAGTTCCACCTTGCGATCGCCGTAGCGGCTGAGAACACCTACTTCTCGACCGCGCTGGAGGCCCTCAAGGACCACATCGCCGTCGGAATGCGCTTCCACGGCATCTCCATCAAGCGCGACAGCACTGGGCTGGCACGTGTCTTTGGAGAGCATGCGGCGATTTTCGAGGCCATTCGCGCCCGGGACAGCGACCGGGCGCGAGACCTCATGCGCAGTCACCTGAACGGCTCGCGCGAGCGCCTGTTCGAGCGTCGGCGACCAGCCGAAGACGAGCTCGCCGCCGAGTAGGCTCAGAACGCGGCCCGGTAGATGGCGAGGACATCATCCTCGCTCATGCTGCGCGGGTTGTTGTCCATGAGCCGACGGATCGCGTGCGCATCGCGTGCGAAGCGGGGAAGCTGCTCCTCGGTCGCACCATTTGCCCTGAGGCTCATCTCCACGCCGAGGCCGGCGCAGAAGGTGTGGGCCGCCTGCAGCAGGTCCTTGTTGCCCGCCCGCTCCGTCAGCCCCAGCGCCCTGACGATCTCGGCGGTTTTCTCCGGCGCGACAGGCTCGTTGTAAGCCAGAACATGCGGGAAGATGATCGCGTTGGCGAGCCCGTGGGGAAGGTGCAGAAGGGTGCCCAGTGGATAGGCCAAAGCATGACCTGCCGCAGTGTTCACCGGGCCCAGGCAGATGCCACCGTAGAACGAGGCCAGCATCATGCCTTCGCGGGCCTCGGTGTCCGACCCATCTGCCACAGCCCGGGCGAGATAGCGACCGACGAGGTCGATGCCCATCCGGGCAAAGCCGTCGATGACAGGATGCGCGTTGATGTTGGTGAACGCCTCGACGCAATGCGCCATCGCGTCGATGCCCGTGGCCGCCGTGACAGCCGGAGGGACCGAGTAGGTCAGCTCGGGGTCGAGCACGGCCAGGTCGGCGATCAGGTGCGGGCTTTCGACGGCGATCTTCGCGCCCGCGCCAGGGTCGGTGATGAGGGAGCGGATGCCAGCCTCGGAGCCGGTCCCGGCGGTGGTCGCAACCTGCGCGAGACGCGTGCGCCGCCCGGCCACCCGGTTGGGCCCCGCGACCTCCCTCAGCGTCTGCCCGCCATCCCACATCGCGGCGACCAGCTTGGCCACGTCGAGGACCGATCCGCCGCCAAGCCCCACGACGAGGTCCGGCTGCGCAGCGCGCGCCGCCGCCAGCGCGGCCTCGAAGGTGGGGATGTCGGGTTCCCCTGGGATGGCGTCGAAGACCGTGACCTGCCCCGTCAGGCCGAGCCGGTCCACGAACCCGGAGGTGTGCGGCGTCGCGACAACGAAGACGCGCTCGGCCCCCTCGGCCCAGGTGCCGACGCGGGCCGAAGCACCCGCGCCGATCTCAAGCCGCTTCGGCTGGTGCAGAGTGATGATGCGGGACTTGGACATCGTGGCTTCCTTTCAGAGCGCTTCCAGGCGGGCCATCTCGGCCCAGACCTTCTCGCATTCGGGATCGGAGAGTGGCGTGAAGGGCGGATGGATGTTGAGCCAGCCCAAGTCGCCCCGCCGACGGGCGAGCATCGCCTTGACCGTGGGAAGCTGGACATAGGCGTTGGTCAGATTGCGCCAGGCCACGATCGTATCCTGCGCCGCCTTGACCTCATCGGCCCTGGAAGGGTCGTTCCAGTGGTCGTAGACGGTCCGCAGTTCGCGCGCGACGACGTTCGAGGAGGCGGTGATGCAGCCTGCCCCACCCGCCTGCAGGACCGGGAGGAGGAGCGGATCGGCCCCGGCAAGCACGCCGAAGCCGGGAAAGGCCGCTGACATGGCCTGCATGTTCTCGATCTTGCCATCGCTGTCCTTGATGCCGACCACGGTGTCGGGAAAAGCTTGGCGCAGCATCGCGATCAGCGAATGGCTGATGGGCACGCCGGTGAACATGGGGATGTGGTAAAGCAGGACCCTGAGCCGGTCGTCGGCCACGCCCTCGATCACCTTGGCATAGAAGCGGAACAGCCCTTCGTCGGAAAAGGCCTTGTAGTAGAAGGGCGGCAGCATTACGACGCCGCGCGCGCCCGCCTGAACCGCATGCCGTGTGAGCGCGACGGTGTCGGTCACCGAAGGAACGGAGGTGCCGGGCAGCAGCGCATCGGCCGGCACGCCCGCCGCGAGCGCGGCCTCCAG
>CADCUU010000101.1 GCA_902805995.1 uncultured Rubellimicrobium sp. | reverse complement strand
CGCCGCTCCCAGCGCAGGTCCCGCAGCACCGTCTCGGCTTCCAAGGGCAGCCGGTCCGGCGCCTCGAACCCGGCCAGCGCCCCCCACATCCGCGTCCAGCACCGCCCCACCGACCAGGGGTTGTACCCGCCCCCGCCCAGCAGCATCAGCCGGGGCGACAGGTCCCGCAGCCCCTCCAGCATCCCCACATGCGCGTTGTTGGACAGCGACAGCCGCGACTGCGGGTCCTCCTCCACCCCGTCGGACCCGCATTGGAGCACGATGGCATCGGGCCGATGCGCCGCGACAACGGGCAGGATCACCTCGTCCCGGACCCGCGCCATGTCGTCGTCGTGGAATCCGCGCGGCATCGGCAGGTTCCAGACGTTCCCCACGCCCCGGTCGCCCAGAGCCCCCGTGCGCGGCCAGCGCCCCTCCTCATGGGTGGAGACCACCAGCACCTCGGGCTCGCCCGCAAAAGCATGCTCCACCCCGTCGCAATGATGCGCGTCGATGTCCACATAGGCCACCCGCCCCGCGCCCTGCGCCCTCAAGGCCAGCACCGCAAAGACCGGATCGTTCAGATAGCAGAACCCGTTCGCGCGGTCCGGAAAAGCATGGTGCGTCCCTCCGCCCGGCACATGGACCGTGCCACCGTCGCGCAGCAGCTCGGCCGCCAGCATCACGCCCCCCACGCCCGTCGCGGGCCGCCGGAACATCTCGCCAAAGACCGGGTTCGCCGTGGTCCCCAGCGCGTGCCGCGCCTTGACCTCCTCGCTGACTGCCTGATCCGCCTCGGCCCGCTCCAGCGCCGCTACATAATCCGGCGTGTGCCAGGCCCGCAGCGCGGCGGGCTTCGCGCGGGGAGAGGTCCGATACCGCCCCGCAGGCAGCCAGCCCAAGACGCGCGACAGGTCCATGACCGTGCTCACCCGCGGGATGCGCAATGGATGCCAGGGGCCGTAGCTCGACCCCCGATAGACCTCCGACCCGATGAACAGCGCGCTCAGGACGCCAGCGCCGACTCGATCGCGCCGGTGATCTCAGGCCCCGTCGGGCTCTCGCGAGAGCCCCAGGTCCCGAGGATCGCCCCGTCCCGCCCCAGCAGCACCTTGTTGAAGTTCCAGTTCGGCTGGAAACCGTGGCTGTCGCGCAGCCAAGCAAAGAAGGGATGCGCCTCCGCGCCCGTCACCGGGGTGATCGCGGCCATGGGCATCGTGATCCCGTACTGGATCTGGCAGAACTCGCTTACCTCCCGCTCGCTCCCCAGCTCCTGCCGAAAGCTGTCCGACGGCACCGCGAAAACCGTGAGCCCCCGCCCCTCATAAGCCTCCCACAGCGACTGAAGCTCCCCCAACTGGGGCGTGAAGCCGCACAGCGACGCCGTGTTCGCCACGAGCACCGGCCCCTCCCAATCGGCGAACCCGATCTCGCCCCCGTCGATCGACCGGAACCGGAACTCTTCCACCGCCGCCCCCTCCTGCGCCAGGGCCGGGATCGGCGCCAGCGCGAGCCCCAGGACCACCATCCAATGCCGCATGACCGCCTCCCCGCCCGATGTCCCGCGAAAGATAGCCCCTCACCGCTCGCCGTCCAAGCCGGCCCGTCACGCTTGCGTGCGCCAACGCCACGCCCGCGCGGGCGCGACACCCCACCCCTTTGCGCTCAACCTCCGGACTGCTTATCTTCCCTCGGTCAGCAACGGAGTCCCAGCAACGGAGTCAGGGCCCATGGTCCGCTACAGCCTTTCCTGCGCGGACGGCCACGGCTTCGAAAGCTGGTTCCAGTCCGCCCAGGCCTTCGACGACCTCGCAAGCCGGGGCTTGCTGTCCTGCGCCGAATGCGGCTCCTCCCGCGTCGAAAAGGCGCTGATGGCCCCTGCCGTCGCCACCCGCGATGCCGCTCTCGCCACCCCCCGGTCCCCGCAGGAGGCGATGCTCGCCGCCATGCGCCGCCACGTGGAGGAGAACTCGGACTACGTCGGCCCGAGCTTCGCCACCGAGGCGCGCAAGATGCACTTGGGCGACGCACCCGAACGCTCCATCTGGGGCGAGGCCAAGCCGGAAGAGGCGAAGGCCCTGATCGAGGACGGCATCCCCGTGGCCCCCCTCCCCTTTCTCCCCAAGAGCCGCGCGAACTGACGCGTCCAGCACCTTCCACGGATGCGCGCCGGCCGCTCTCCTGCTAGGCTCCGCGCAGGATCACCCGGGGGGCGGAGCATGGGCGTGACGGGAATCGGCGGCTTCTTCTTCCGGTCCAGCGACCCGGAGGCCCTGGCCGCCTGGTATGCCGAACATCTGGGCATCGGCCCGCACCTCTGGGACACTCAGGCCGGGCCCTGCGTCTTCGCCCCCTTCCGCGAGGCCAGCGACTACTTCGCCGCCGACCGCCGCTGGATGCTGAACCTGCGCGTGGACGATCTCGACGCGCTCTGCGACCGTCTCCGCGCGGCGGGCATCGCCATCACCACCGACCCCGCCTGGGACAGCCCGGAAACCGGACGCTTCGCCCGCATCCACGACCCCGAAGGCAACCCCCTCGAACTCTGGGAGCCCGCCTCCCCCGCCTGACCTCGCGTCCTGACCCGACCTCCCCTGTGGGCCGGGCGCCCCACCCTACCGGGCGGGATGCGCGCCGCATTGCCCCTGCCGCAACGTCCCACTATGAGGGCCCCCGAAATCCAGGGGCGCCTTATGTCCATCCTCGTCATGAAGTTCGGCGGCACCTCCGTCGCCAATCTCGACCGCATCCAGCGCGCGGCCAAGCGCGTCGCCGTCGAGGTCGCCAAGGGCCACGACGTCATCGTCATCGTCTCCGCCATGTCCGGCGAAACGAACAAGCTCGTGGGCTGGGTGCAGGACACCTCGCCCCTCTACGACGCGCGCGAATACGACGCCGTGACCTCGTCGGGGGAGAACGTGACCGCCGGCCTCCTGGCGCTCCGCCTTCAGGAAATGGACATCCCCGCCCGCTCCTGGCAGGGCTGGCAGGTCCCCGTCCAGACCACCTCCGCCCACGGCTCCGCCCGGATCGAGGCGATCCCCACCGACAACATCGCCCGCAAGTTCCGCGAAGGGATGAAGGTCGCCGTGGTCGCGGGCTTCCAGGGCATCAGCCCGGAGGGTCGGATCACCACGCTCGGCCGGGGCGGCTCGGACACCACCGCCGTCGCCTTCGCGGCCGCCTTCGATGCGGTCCGCTGCGACATCTACACCGACGTGGACGGCGTCTACACCACCGACCCCCGGATCTGCGCGGGCGCCCGCAAGCTCGACCGCATCGCCTTCGAGGAGATGCTGGAACTGGCCTCCCTCGGCGCCAAGGTGCTCCAGACCCGCTCGGTCGAACTCGCGATGCGCTACAAGGTGAAGCTGCGGGTGCTTTCCAGCTTCGAGGAACAGACGGACGAGGCCGGAACCCTCGTCTGCGACGAGGAGGACATCATGGAATCGAACGTGGTCGCGGGCGTCGCCTATTCGCGCGACGAGGCCAAGCTGACACTCATGGCCGTGGCCGACCGCCCCGGCATCGCCGCCGCCATCTTCGGCCCCCTCAGCGAGGCGGGCGTGAACGTGGACATGATCGTGCAGAACATCTCCGAACATGGCCGCACGGACATGACCTTCTCCTGCCCCAACGACCAGGTCCTGCGCGCGCAGAAAGCGCTGGACGACGCACGCACGCGCGGCGACTTCTCCTACGAGGATCTCGTGATCGACCAGGGCGTGGCCAAGGTCTCGGTCGTGGGGATCGGCATGCGTTCGCACGCGGGCGTCGCCGCCCAGATGTTCAAGGCTCTCGCCGCCGAGAACGTGAACATCAAGGTCATCACCACCTCGGAGATCAAGATCTCCGTCCTGATCGACCGCAAGTACATGGAACTGGCCGTCCAGGCGCTCCACGACACGTTCGGCCTCGAAAAGGCGGCGGCCTGACCGCCCTCGGGCAGCCCCAACGGGCTGCCCGATCGTTCCTCGGACAAGCCGCACAGGCCTGCCTCATTAGTCTTCAGGCGGGCCCCACCGGCCTGTCCCATCCGCCCCGGGCCAGCCCGGCCTGCCCGATCCCCCCACGTCACGGGCGACAGGCCCGCGCCTCCCGTGCTTCCCTGCCACGCCGCCCCCGGATCGGGAGTTACCCCATGCGCCACGCCGCCCTCCTCGCGCTCGCCCTGGCCCTCCCTGCCCCGGCCATGGCGGAGCCTCAGGTCTTCGAGATGCGGCTCGGCGGCCGCGCTATCGGCACCCTGACCTATGATGCCTCGGATGCGGGCGCGGGCTGGACCACCAACCTCGACAACACCCCCCTGGGCGTCGCGGACGGCGTCTTCGCCGCAAGCTCCGCCCCCGTGACCACCACGACGGGCACGGACGCGCTCCGCTACCGGGGCGTCACGGAAACCTCCCGCCGCAACCGCATGGTCGAATACGTCCATACCGGCGGCCAGGTCCTCTCCGTGGCCGTCACCCCGGACGAGGACGCGACCAACATGTCCGTCGCCGACCGCGTCCCCCTGGGCATCCTCGACCCGGTGGAGGCGCTGGGCCGCTTCCTCGACTCGAACGGCTGCCCCGCGCCCTTGCGCATCTACGACGGCCGCCGCGTCGTCGACGTCACCCCGCAGGGCTCCTCGGTGGAGGACGGCCGCCTCGTCTGCGACCTCGACTACACGGTTGTCGCCGGGCCGGGCCACCTGTCGCCCCTGGGCATCCAGTCCCTCGACGTGACGCTCTCCTACGAGCAGCCCGCGGCCGGCCCCGCCATCTTGCGCGAAATGGACGTCCGCACCGGCCTCCTTGGCCTCCGCGTCGTCCGCTAAACGCATCTCGCCCCGCCCAGGGAACAAGCGAACGGCAACTCCCCTGGGCAAGTGCGACGATCCTGACCGTCGGACGGGCCGATGTTAGGCCGCACCCCCGTTCCCCTCCCCTCGCGGTTGTGCTCTAACCGCCCCAAAGGGGCCAAAGGCCCCGCGAGGGGGAAGATGCCGGACCGGATCGAGAGCGAGAGCCGCAAGCTCCTGGGCCGACTGCGCGCCGCGATGGCCGAGTCGAGCGCCGGACAGGCGCGCCTCGACCGCATCACCCGACTGATCGCCGAGTCGATGGGCTGCGAGGTCTGCTCCATCTACCTTTTCCGCGACCCCGAAACGCTCGAACTCTGCGCCACCGTGGGCCTCCAGCAGGCCGCCGTCCACAAGACCCGGATGCGCCTGGGCGAAGGGCTCGTGGGCCGCACCGCCCGCGACCGCACCGTCATCAACACCGCCAACGCACCGGCGGAGCGCGGCTTCCGCTACATGCCCGAAACGGGGGAGGAGCGCTTCTCCTCCTTCGCGGGCGTTCCCATCCAGCGACTGGGAGAGGCCCTGGGCGTCCTCGTCGTCCAGTCCCGCGCCGCCCGCGTCTTCACCCCCGACGAAGTCTACGCCCTCGAAGTCGTCGCCATGGTCCTCGCGGAGATGACGGAACTCGGCGCCTTCACCGGCGGCGAGGGCGGCATGTCCCCCCGCCACCAGCGTCCGATCACCTTCCGCGGCCTGTCGGGGCAGGAGGGGGCCGTCGCCGGACGCGTCTACCTCCACGAGCCGCGCGTCGTCGTCACCAACCCCATCTCCGACGACCCGGAGAAGGAACTGACCCGCCTCCACGAATCCATCGACCTCCTGCGCGTCCAAGTGGACCAGCTCCTCGCCGGCACCAATGTCGGCGACGGGGACGAGACGGCCGTCCTCGAAGCCTACCGGATGTTCGCCAACTCCCGCTCCTGGATGCGCCGGATGGAGGACGACATCCGCTCCGGCCTCTCCGCCGAGGCCGCGGTGGAGAAGGAGCAGTCCCACGCCCGCGCCCGCATGGGCCAGGCCTCCGACGCCTACCTGCGCGACCGGCTCCACGACCTCGACGACCTGTCGAACCGCCTCCTGCGGATCCTGACGGGCCAGGGCCGCGACACCGGCGCCGCCATGCCGGAGAATCCGGTGCTCGTGGCCCGCAACATCGGCCCCGGCGAACTCCTCGAATACGGCAAGGGCGTGCTCAAGGCCGTCGTGCTGGAGGAAGGCTCGGTAGGCTCCCACGCCGCCATCGTCGCCCGCGCCTGGGCCATTCCCCTCGTCATCCGCTCCGACCACATCACGACCGAGGCGCTGAACGGCGACACGATCCTCGTGGACGGCGACCAGGGCGTCGTGCACCTGCGCCCCGACGACGCCGTCCGCAAGGCGTTCGAGGACAAGGTCGCCATGCTCGCCCGCGCGCAGGAGCGTTATGCCGGACTGCGCGACCTGCCCGCCCAGGGGCTCTGCGGCACCGTGGTCTCGCTTCAGATGAACGCGGGCCTCATGGCCGACCTGCCGTCCCTCCCCACCTCAGGCGCGGACGGCGTGGGCCTTTTCCGGACCGAGCTTCAGTTCCTCGTCCGCAACCAGATGCCCAAGCGGGCCGAGCTCAGCGCCATCTACGCCCGCGTCATGGACGCCGCCGGGGGCCGCCGCGTGGCCTTCCGCACGCTCGACATCGGCTCGGACAAGGTCCTCAGCTACATGAAGCCCCAGGACGAGCCCAACCCCGCCATGGGCTGGCGCGCGATCCGCCTCGGCCTCGACAAGCCCGGCGTGCTGCGCATGCAGGTTCAGGCGCTCATCCGCGCGGCGTCGGGGCGCCCCCTGTCCGTGATGTTCCCCTTCATCGCCAACGCCACCGAATTCCGCCAGGCAAGGGCCGAGTTCGACAAGGCCATCGAGCGCGAGCACATCCTGGGCCACCCCCTGCCCGCCTCCGTCGAGGTCGGCGCCATGCTGGAGACGCCCTCCCTCGCCTTCGCCTCGCACAGCTTCTTCCGCGAGGTGGACTTCCTGTCCGTGGGCGGCAACGACCTCAAGCAGTTCTTCTTCGCCGCCGACCGCGAGAACGAGAAGGTCCGCCGCCGCTACGACACGCTGGAATCGTCCTTCCTCGAACTTCTCTACGGCATCGTGGCGCGCTGTGCCTCCGCCGGCACGCCGCTGAGTTTCTGCGGCGAGGATGCGGGCCGCCCCGTGGAGGCCGTGGCCCTGGCCGCCATGGGCTTCCGCACCCTGTCGATGCGCCCCGCCTCCATCGGCCCGGTCAAATCCCTCATCCGCCGCGTGGACCTTCTGGAGGCCCGCCGCGTGATCGAGGCCTCTCGCCTCCGCGGTGACGAATCCGTCAGGCCCGCGCTGACGGAGTGGCTGGCGAAGCAGCCGTGACCCCGCCCGACAGATGCGTGGCCTTGAACGCCCACGGGTATTTGAGGCCGTAGCCCAGCATCCGGTCGAAGCCGATATGCGCGGCCC
>CADCUU010000100.1 GCA_902805995.1 uncultured Rubellimicrobium sp. | reverse complement strand
GCCTCTGAGCTTGTGGCTTCGAAAACTATAGGATTTCTGCAATCTTTACAACGCTTTACGCGGCTCAATCGACAATGTGTTTCTGAGATAGAAACAATCGTTTCGCTGCGTCACGTTGGGAACCCTTTTTTGATCGACGGAACCTAACCTCTCGTTGGTGGTTGCAACGGTGGGGCGGAGAGAAGGGAAGTCGCGCGGGCCGTGAAACGCACGCGCGGTGGCTGGTGATGACAGAGAGGGCTGCAATGCCTGGCTGCTCGTCGCTGGACAACCATGTGACGCGATGAGGTGGAAATTTGTCCTTCAACCCGATCCTCAAGAGGGTGCTGATCTACAATCCGAATCCGCTTCTGGCGGAGTCGCTGTGCAATGGGCTGGAGCTTTGCGGCCCGTTCACGACCAAGGCATGCAGCCGCGGCCTGATGGAGACGCTGGTCGAGTTCCGCCCCAACATCGTCGTGCTCGACCCCGGACATCTTCCCGTGGCGCCCGAGCTCTGGCGCGCGGAGGTCGAACGGCAGCTGCCCGGATGCGAGGCGCTCGCTTACGTCGACATGGATGACCGGGGGGCGGCGCTGCGCTGCCTTGCGGCCGGTTTCGTCGGCGCCGTGTCGCAAGGCCGCGGCATCGAGGCCTTGGTCGAAGCGGTGACCGCCGCGAACCTGGGCGGGATCTATGTCGACCAGAGCTTCGCGCCGGGCGCCCCGGTGCTGAGGGCCGCGACCGAGATCGCGGAAGGGGAGGGCCCCGGCCATCTCAGCGATCGCGAGCGCTACGTACTCGAACACGTGGCGCGCGGCTTCAGCAACAAGGAGATCGCGGGCAAGCTCGGGCTCAGCGCCAAGACGGTGGAAACCTACAGGTCGCGGGCGGCCGGCAAGCTTGGCCTACGCCGTAAATCCGACATCGTTCAGTTCGCCCTGCGCAACGATTGGCTGGCTGAGCGTCCCTACGCGATGTGAGGTCCCGCCCTACGCGATATCAGGACATCTCCTGACTCGCTCGTCCGCCCCCTGCGGCCTAGCTCCAGGGGGCGTCGCGTCACGATACTCCGAACCAGCGCCGTTTCGCGGCGCCAACGTCGACGCCGGGAGTGCGGGCGGATGATGACCGCGTTGAAGAAACGGCAACTCAAGCCAGCCGCCGTGGCGGTGCTCGATACGAATCCGATCCTGGCCGAGGCCATGTGTCGGCATTTCAGCTCGAGCAAGTATTTCGGCCGGGACGATGTGGTCAGCCTCGGCTGGGAGCAGGCGGGCCATCCTCCGATCATTCGTCCCTCTAT
>CADCUU010000099.1 GCA_902805995.1 uncultured Rubellimicrobium sp. | reverse complement strand
TGTTTGTGCGCGAGAGCGTCTGCCGCGTCACGTTCCCCGAGACGAACGGCGTGTGCGGCTTGCCGCCCGGCTGCGCGGTGACGAGCCCGTTGCGCGCGCTCGGCTCGTAGTTGACGTGCGGGTTCTCCCCCGCCTCGACGCCGTCGACGTGATACGTCATCTGGCCGTCGCGCTGGTTGGTCGCGACGTGCTTCTTGGGCGCGTTGATCGGCAGCTGCAGGTAGTTGGGCCCCACGCGGTAGCGCTGCGTGTCCGAGTACGAGAAGGTGCGCCCCTGCAGCATCTTGTCGTCGGAGAAGTCCAGCCCGTCCACCAGCACGCCGGTGCCGAACGCCACCTGTTCCACCTCGGCGAAGTAGTTCGACGGATTGCGGTCGAGCACCATGCGCCCGACGGGGCGCAGCGGGAACTGCTCCGGCGGCCAGACCTTCGTCGAGTCGAGCGGATCGTAGTCCAGCTCGGGGTGCTCGCCGTCCTCCATGATCTGCACCTGCAGCTCCCACTCCGGGAAGTCGCCGCGCGCGATCGCGTCGTACAGGTCCGCGGTGCCGTGGTTGATCTCCGTCGCCTGGATCTCGCTCGCCTGCTGCTGCGTGAGGTTGCGCTCCCCGCCCTTCGGGATCCAGTGGTACTTCACGAGCACCGCGTCGCCGTTCGCGTTCACCCACTTGTACGCGTGCACGCCCGAGCCGCGCATCTCGCGGTAGTTGGCCGGGATCCCCCACGGGCTGAAGAGCCACGTGATCATGTGCGTGGCCTCGGGCGTGAGGCTCATGAAGTCGAAGATCCGCCGCGTGTCCTGACGGTTGGTCACCGGGTCCGGCTTCAGCGAGTGGATCACGTCCGGGAACTTGATCGCGTCGCGGATGAAGAAGATCTGGAGGTTGTTGCCCACCAGGTCCCAGTTGCCGTCCTCGGTGTAGAACTTCACCGAGAAGCCGCGCGGGTCGCGCATCGTCTCGGGCGAGTGGCTGCTGTGGATGACGCTCGAGAAGCGCACGAACACCGGGGTGCGCTTGCCCTTGCCGCTGAACACCTTGGCGCGCGTGTACGTCTCGACCGGGTCGTTGCCGACGGTGCCGTACGTCTCGAAGTAGCCGTGGGCGCCGGCGCCGCGCGCGTGCACCACGCGCTCCGGGATCCGCTCGCGGTCGAAGTGCGAGATCTTCTCGAGGAAGTGGTAGTTCTCGAGGACCGTCGGCCCGCGGTCGCCCACGGTCCGGTTGTTCGCGTTGTCGACGACGGGGTGCCCCTGCCGCGTCGTCAGCACCGGTGCGGGCGCACCGGT
>CADCUU010000098.1 GCA_902805995.1 uncultured Rubellimicrobium sp. | reverse complement strand
AGAAAGGGGGCCGCCATGGAAAGCCACAGGAGCTTGCGCGGCAGGTTGGAGAAGAGAATCGGCATCACCGCCAGCAGGAACACCACCAGCGCCAGCGGGGGCCGCCAGAGCTGCCCCGCCGGGTAGAAGCCGAAGAGGAGCTGCTGCCAGCGTTCGGTGATGACGGCCCAGCAGGCCGCGGGCACGCCTTCGCCGTAGAGTTCGTTGCGGATGGCGCGGCAGTCAGTGAGGCTCTCCGCCCGCCAGATGCCCCGCCAGGCCCAGGGCAGCAGGTCCTTGAGCGCGAGCCAGAGGAGCCAGGCGGCCAGCAGCGTCAGCAGGATGTTGAGAGGCCCGGAAAACAGGTTCTCCCGCAGCCACTTGATCGCGCCGCGTTCCCGGACCGGGGGCGGCACGGGCGGCATCATGGTGTCGCGGGCAAAGGCGACGGTCTGGGCGTGAAGCTCTGACATCAGCGTTCCTTGAGCGCGATGCGGCGGTTGTAGAGGTTCATCACGCCCGAGATGATCAGGCTCACGATGAGGTAGAAGAGGCCGAGGAGCAGGATGCTTTCCAGCTCGCGCCCGGTCTGGTTCATTGTCACGCCGCCCAGGGTCGCCCGCACGTCGGCATAGCCCACCGCGACCGCGAGGGAGCTGTTCTTGGTGAGGTTGAGGTACTGGGAGATGAGCGGCGGCACGATGACTCGCAGCGCCTGGGGCAGGATCACGAGCCGCATGGTCCGGCCGGGGCGCAGGCCCAGGGCATAGGAGGCCTCGCTCTGCCCCCGCGACACGGCGAGGATGCCCGAACGCACGATCTCGGCGATGAAGGCCCCGGTGTAGAGCGACAGCGCGATCCACAGTGCCACAAGCGAGTTCAGGACGTTGATCCCGCCGTTGAAGCGGGCGATCCCGGTCTCGCGAATGGTCGGGATGTCGAAGGTGAGCGGCCGTCCAAGGGCCAGAAACGCGATGAGGAACGGAAGGATCAGGAGAGCGAGCGAGACCCAGAGGACCGGCTGCGGCCGTCCCGTCGCCATCTGCCGCCGCCGCGCGATGGCGCGCCAGATGAAGACCGCGGCGATGGACAGGAGCAGCACGAGGCCCAAGATCTGCGCCCCCTCCCCCCAGACCGGCGCGGGAACGTAGGTCCCCCGGTTGGTGAAGGCGATAAGGCCGAAGAGCTTGCTGGCCGCGGGTTCGCCGGTCTCCACGGGACGGAACGCCGTGGGGGCCGGGGTGGACTCGCTCAGGACGGCGTAGACGAGGATGATCCAGAGGAGGAGCGGGACGTTCCGGAACGCCTCCACGTAGACGGTCATCAGCCGCGCCACGAGCCAGTTCTTCGACAGCCGCAGCACGCCCGCGAGGACGCCGATCACGGTGGCGAGCAGGCAGCCCAGCCCCGCGACCAGGAGAGTGTTCAAGATGCCCACCAGCGAGGCGCGGGCGTGGCTGTCGTTATTGGAATAGGGGATGAGCGTCTGGCCGATGTCATAGCCGGCGCGCCGGCTCAGGAAGCCGAAGTCGATGTCCTTGCCCAGGGCGTGAAGGTTCACCACGGCGTTGCGCGCCAGATAGGCGATCATCGCCGCGATCAGCGCGAGCGCGACGACCTGAATGGTGAGGCTTCGGTAGCGGGTGTCGTAAAGAAGCTGGCTCAGCCGGAAGCCTTGACGGGGTGGCTCATTGGCGGCGGTGGTCATGCGGTCGTTGCTCTGCCCTGGAAGCGGCGGAGGCGCCACGGGGGCGCCTCCGCCTCGGTCATGGGATCAGCGGAAGGGCGGGGCGTACTGGAGCCCGCCATCCGTCCACAAGGCGTTCAGGCCACGAGCGAGGCCGATCGGGGTGGATTCGCCCAGGTGCCGCTCGAAGATCTCGCCGTAGTTGCCCACGGCGGTGATCACGTTGACGGCCCAGTTGGGCTCGAGCCCGAGCATGGTGCCGTACTCGTCCTCGGTCCCGAGGAGGCGGTTGATCTCCGGGTTCTCACCGGCGGCGGCGGCCATCTCGGCCACGTTGGCCTGGGTGATGCCCAGCTCCTCGGCCGTCACGAGCGCGTAGTAGGTCCAGCGCACGAGGTCGGCCCAGTCGTCGTCGCCATGGCGCACGGCCGGCCCGAGCGGCTCCTTGGAGATGATCTCCGGCAGGATTACATGCTCGTCCGGTGCCTCGAAGGAGGTGCGGACGGAGGCGAGGCCCGACGCGTCGGTCGTGTAGACGTCGCAGGCGCCGGCCAGGTACTGCTGGCGGCCTTCGGCGTCGTTGGCGATCGGCACGGGCTCGTAGGTGATGTTGTTGATGCGGAAGAAGTCCGCGAGGTTGAGCTCGGTGGTCGTGCCGGTCTGGATGCAGACGGTCGCGCCGTCGAGCTCGGTGGCCGAGGTCACGCCCAGCGCCCGCGGCGCAAGGAAGCCCTGGCCGTCATAGTAGTTGACCGCCACGAATTCGAGGTTGAGGTCGGTGTCGCGCGAATAGGTCCAGGTCGAGTTCCGCGCGAGGATGTCCACCTCGCCCGAGGCGAGCGCGGTAAAGCGGGTCTCGCCGGACAGGGGCACGTAGTTGACGCTGTCGGGGGTGCCAAACACCGCGGCGGAGATGGCCCGGCACAGGTCCACGTCGAAGCCTTCCCACACGCCTTCGGCGTTCGGGGCGGCAAAGCCCGTGAGGCCCGGGTTCACCCCGCAGTTGAGCGTGCCGCGCGCCCTGACATCATCCAGGGTGGCCGCGCCGGCCGCCCCTGCAAGGGCCATCAGCGCCGCGGCGCCCAGAAGTGCGGATTTCGTCATGGATCTCCCTTCCGTGTTGTTGCGCCGCGTTGGCCGCGGCGCCCGTGTTGAGTGCCCGACCCCGGACAGACCGGCGGCGGGCGGGGGCATTCGCCCCGACTGTCGCCTGTTGTCGGCGGATTCATTCACCGGGGTCAAGCGCTTCATCACGGTTGGCGAACGCTCCAGCCCGCTTGCGGCCCAATTTCGCGGCGTCACGCCTTCGGGCGGCGCGGCGTGAGCATCGCATGGAAGCGCGCCGCGTCAAGAAAGGCCGTCCGACGCCGGGCCGCGGCTTCGGCCGCTTCCTCGTCCTCGCCCCATTCCTCGATCTGGTATTCCTCGTCGAGGCGCGACAGGCTCCAGGCCTCCTCGGCCGAGAGCCGCCCTTCGGTCACCGCCAGCGCCAGCACCAGCGACCCCGACAGCACGACTAGGTCGTGGAAGGCAGCAAGCTCGAAGGGGTCCATGACCTCGACGGGCGCGCGCAGGCTCTGAAGGTCGGCCTCCGTTTGCTCAACGGGCATCACGCCAGTCGCGATCCGCAGCCCCGCGCCCATCGCCTGATGCACCCAGGCGAGGAGCGGGTCCCAGCGCTCCACCTGCCGCTCCACGAGTGCCTCAGGCCCCTCGGCCCGGTAGCAGAGAAGGTCCGAGCCGCCGTAGGAGACCAGCATCTCCACGACCTCCTCCCGCTGCGCCCCCACCTTGTCGATCGCCGCATTGGCGAGCCGTGTCGCGGGCATGATGCTGGGGTCGATCACCTCCCCCTGCGCCTGCCATTCGCGGGCGACCTCCTCGGCGAAGACGCGGGTCGGCACCGTGAGCCGCGCCTTGAGGGGCGTGCGCACGGGCCGCCCGTCCAGCGCCACGGCGAAGCCCTCGCCTTCCGGGACGACGGCGGCGTCGGTCCAGAACCGTTTCGGGACCCAGCCGCTCATTCCCGGTCCTCGAACGGGTCGAGGAGGGCGTCCTTCGGATTCCAGCCCAGGAAATCCCAGGTCTGCTGCATGTGCAGCGGCAGCGGCGCGGTCAGGGTCAGCATGGCCTTGGTCACCGGATGCTCCACGATGAGGGTGCGGGCATGCAGGTGCAGCTTCCGCGACAGATCCCCACCCATCCCGGCGCCCCAACCATCTCCAAGGTTTTCCTGCGCCGAGCCGCCATACTTGCCGTCGCCGAGGATCGGATGTCCGATCTCGGCCATATGGGCGCGAAGCTGGTGCGTCCGGCCCGTCACCGGCTGCATCGCGACCCAGGACAGCCGCCCGCCCGCATTCTCGATGGTCATGAACTCGGTTACGGCGCGCTTGGCCCCGGGGGTCGCGTCCACCTCGCGCGGGTGGACGGCGCGCATCTTCTCCTGGCCGCGCCCGCCCTCCTTCACGAGGCCGAAGCGGATCGTCCCGGCCCGCGGATATGGCACACCCGCCACCGCCGCCCAGTAGATCTTGCGCACGTTCCGGTGCCGCAGCGCCTCGGACAGGCCCCGCGCCACCCGGTCGGTGCGCGCCAGCAGCAGCACCCCCGACGTGTCCTGGTCCAGCCGGTGCACGAGCTTGGGGGCCTCCTTGTAGCCGAAGGTCAGCGCGGCGGCGAGGCCGTCCACATGGCGGTCCCCCTGCCCCGACCCGCCCTGCGAGGCGAGCCCCGGCGGCTTGTTCAGCGCGATGATGTGCTCGTCCTTCCACATCACCGCGGCCTGGATCATCGCTTCGTCGCTGCGGCCGATCCGCGACGCCGGCGGCGCGGGCTGGTCCAGGTCGGGGAGCGGCGGCACGCGGACCGCCTGCCCGTCCTGCACCCGCGTGGCCGAGGTGACGCGCCCGCCCTCGACGCGAAGCTCGCCCTTGCGGCACATCTTCTCGATGGCCCCCTGCGTGAGGTTCGGGAAGCGCTTGCGCAGCCATCGGTCGAGCCGCTGGTCCCCCTCGCCGTCGGCGACCTGAATGACCTGCACCCCGCTCATGCGAGCCTCCCCAGCCAGAGCCCCGCCGCGCAGGCGAGGAGCGACAGCCCGACCGAGCCGCCCACATAAAGGAACGCGGGCCCTGTCCGGCCGCCCTCCATCAGCCGCAGCGCGTCGAGCGAGAAGGCCGAGAAGGTGGTGAATCCGCCCAAGACCCCCGTGACGAGGAACGGCGCCAGCGCCGGGGCGAGCCGCACCGAAAGGATTCCGATGGCGAGGGACCCCGCCACGTTCACGGCGAGCACCCCCGAGGGCGCGGGCCATAGAAGGGTGGCGAGGTAGCGAAGGGACGCGCCCAGCGCGCCGCCCAGAGCCACGAAAGGCAATGCATGTGTCATGTCGGGCTTCTTGGGGCCATCGCGCGCCGTGTCAACACACGGACCTGCGCGAAGTTTCCCGAAGCCCCGCTCTCAGTCCTTCCGCCGCTTCGACCGCAGCCCGGCAAAGAAGTCCACGCGCTTCCTCAGTTCCCTCTCAAACCCCCGGTCCACGGGCACGTAGTAGACGCCCCGCTTCATCGTCTCCGGGAAATATTCCTGGCCGGAGAACGCCTCCTCTGCGTCGTGGTCGTACTGGTAGCCCGCGCCGAAGCCCTGTTCCTTCATGAGCCGCGTGGGCGCGTTCAGGATATGCGCGGGCGGTGCGAGCGATCCGGTGCGCCGGGCCGCCTCGCGCGCGGCCTTATAGGCCGTGTAAACCGCGTTCGACTTGGGCGCGAGCGCGAGATAGACGAGCGCCTGCGCCAGCGCGAGTTCCCCCTCGGGGCTTCCCAGCCGCTCGTAGGTGTTCCACGCCTCCAGGCAGACCCCCTGCGCCTGCGGGTCGGCGAGGCCGATGTCCTCGACCGCCATCCGCGTGATCCGCCGCGCGAGGAACCGTGGGTCCTCGCCCCCTTCCAGCATCCGCGCGAACCAGTAGAGCGCCGCGTCCGGGTCCGAGCCCCGCACCGATTTGTGCAATGCCGAAATCAGGTTGTAGTGCCCGTCGCCGGACTTGTCGTAGTTCGCCGCCCGCCGCCTCAGCCGACTCCCGAGCCCCGCCGCATCGAGAGGCGCCTTCAGCTTCCACGACGCCACCTGCTCGATAAGGTTCAGGAGCGCGCGCCCGTCCCCGTCCGCCATCTCCAGCATCGCGTCCCGGGCCGCGGGGTCGAGCGGTAGGCGCCCGCCAAGCTCCCGCTCCGCCCGCTGCACGAGCCGCTCCAGATCCGCGGGCGTGAGCCGGTTCAGCATCAGCACCTGCGCGCGGCTCAGGAGAGCGGCGTTGAGCTCGAAGGACGGGTTCTCGGTCGTCGCGCCGACGAGGACAATGGTGCCGTCCTCCATGAGCGGGAGGAATCCGTCCTGCTGCGCGCGGTTGAAGCGGTGGATCTCGTCCACGAAGAGGAGCGTCCCCCTCCCCTGCCGTCGACGCAGCCGCGCCGAGTCGAAGACCTTCCGCAGGTCCTGAACGCCCGTGAAAATGGCCGAGATCTGCTCGAAGTGGAGGTCCGTCTCGGTCGCGAGGAGCCGCGCGATGGTCGTCTTGCCCACGCCGGGCGGCCCCCAGAGGATCAGCGACGACAGCGCCCCCGCCTGGAGCATCGCCCCCAAGGGCCCGTCAGGGCCGAGAAGATGCTCCTGCCCGATCACCTCCGAGAGGCGCGCGGGACGGAGGCGGTCCGCCAGGGGCCGCGGCGCACCCGAGGAGGCGCCGTCTGTCGGGGGAAGGTCGAAGAGGTCGGACATGCCTGGACCATATCCCCGCGGCTTGGGCTTGGACAGGCGGGGCTGAACAGGCACCACGCCCAGATGAGTCGGGAGTCGGTGGCGTGCTGAGTAGCCGCGGGCACTGTGCCGACGTGAACCGACTTTCGGGCGCAGGAACCGGCCCAAAGTTGCAAGGCAAGCGGGGCTCAGATCCGTCGGCAGCCGTTGATATGCTGAGTAGCCTCCGGCAACTACCTTGGACCGCCTCGCGCAAAGTAGCTGGTCCCAACGGCATGAGAAGCTAGGTTCAAATCGGCTGGCGGTCCCCCAGCCCCCGAGAGGGACGAAGCCCAACCCCTGACCGCAAAGGATGCTGCGAGCCAGGACAGGCGGAGAACCGGCGCGCCGCCTCAGATCAGGCGGTAATCCCGTGCCCGTTGGATCGCCTCCGTCGTGGTCCGTGCGTGAAGCGTGTCCCTTGCCGCCGCAAGCCGGGCCTTCAGCGCGCTTTCCGAGATGCCAAGCTTGGCGGCAGCCGCCGCGTGCCGGTCCCCGGCCGCGATGCAGCGCAACGCCTGGATCTGCGCGGGCGTGATGGAGGCCGGCGGCTCCGTCGCCTGGTGCAGGCGGCGGATCACGGTGGCAAAGGCCCCGATCTCCGCATCGGTGAACTCGCGATCATCCCGCGCGGCGCTGGCGATCGTCCGTGAGTTCATCGGCCCCATGGACACGGCAAGGCCGTGGACCATCCCATGCGCCCGGGCCTGCCCCATGATATCGAACGGGTCGGGAATGGTGATCTCGCTCCAACGGGCGGTTCCCTCCATGGAGAAACCCCAGGCGATCAAAGGATCGCGCAGCGCATAGGCCTGCTCGCTGTAGTGGTCGATCCAGGCCTGCGGATAGGTCTGCCGACC
>CADCUU010000097.1 GCA_902805995.1 uncultured Rubellimicrobium sp. | reverse complement strand
TCATGCGCCGCAGGGCCCGTTCCGGGTTCCCGTGCTTGAGGAGCAGGTCGAGGAAGATCGCGTTGGCGCGCGGATCGGCCCGGACCTTGTCGTCGAGGCGATGCAGGTTCGCCGCGATGAGCCGCATGGCGTCGGGATGCAGCAGCGTCCCGGTCCGCAGCCCTTCCTCGAAGATGCGAAGGAGGTTGAGCGGGTCCGAGAAGAAGGCGCGGTCGTCGGACACGGTCAGCCGGTTCTGCTTGATGGCGTAGGGCGGCCGCGCCGTGGGTTTGCGGGTGAAGAGCCGCAGGAGGCTCGGCGCCTGCTTGACGTGGCTGGCCTCCAAGGCGGTGAGGAAGATGCGGGTCAGCTCGCCCACGCGGGTGGCGTGGCGGAAGAAGTCCTGCATGAAGCGTTCGACCGCGCGGCGGCCCTCGCCGTCCTCGTAGCCCATGCGCGCGGCCACCTCGACCTGGAGGTCGAAGGAGAGCTGGTCCACCGGGCGGCGGGTCAGGAAGTGAAGGTGGCAGCGCACGGCCCAGAGGAACCCCTCGGCGCGCCGGAACGCCGCAAGCTCCTCGGCCGAGAAGACGCCGAGGCCTACGAGCTCGTCCGTCGTCTCCACGCCGTTGACGTATTTGCCGATCCAGAACAGGGAGTGGAGGTCGCGCAGGCCGCCCTTGCCCTCCTTGACGTTGGGCTCCACGACGTAGCGCTGGCCGCCCTGCTTCTGGTGGCGGGTCGCCCGCTCCGCGAGCTTGGCCTCCAGGAACTCCGCCGCGGTGCCGGGCACGAGGTCGCCCCAGAACCGGTCGCGCAGGGCGGCGGTCAGGCCCTCATCCCCGGTCAGGTGCCGCATTTCCAGAAGGGAGGTGCGGATCGTCATGTCCTGGCGGGCCAGCGCGAGGGCTTCCTTGATGCTCCGCGTCGCGTGGCCGACCTTCAGCTTGAGGTCCCACAGCAGGTAGAGCAGCCCCTCGACCAAGGCCTTCTGCCCCGCGCCGAGATTGCCGGGCAGGAGCACCATGAGATCCACGTCGGACTGCGGCGCCATCTCGCCCCGTCCGTAGCCCCCGACCGCGAGGAGGGCGAGCCCGTCCTCACCGGGGGAGAGGGGGTGCAAGGCGCGGGCGGCGACGTACCCTTGCGTGACCAGATGGTCCGTCAGCCAGGCGATGGCGCGTTTGGTCTCCCGCCCCGCGAAGGGGTTGCGGGCGAAGGCGTCGTCGATGGCTGCGAGACCACGGGCCCGCGCCTCGGCCAGAAGGCGCACGATGTCGCGGCGGACGGCCTTGGGGTCGCCGTCCGGCGTGCCGAGCGGGGCGAGGGCCTGCCCCAGCGCGGAGCCCATGGCGGACGCGTCCCAGATGGACGAGGCGGCGCAGAACCCCTCGTCCCAGGTCGAGGCGCGCGTTGGCGCGTCAGAAACCGGCGCCGGCGAAGCTGCGAGGGGCAGGGTCAAGGATCACGACCTGGTTGTTGCGCACGGTCGCGACCGCAAGGCCGCGCTGGTTGGTCCCATCCCCGAGGAGCCGGAAGATGCCGCCGGTCCCCTGGAAGCCCTGGCCCTGGGTGAGCGAGGCGCGCGACAGCGCTTGGCCGTCGCCGCGGGCCGCAAGCGCTCCGATGGCGGCGATGCCGTCATAGGCCAGCGGGGCCAGCGGATGGGGCGCCGCGCCATAGGCCGCCTGGTAGCGGCTTTCGAACTGGGCGTTCAGGCCCTGATCGGGTATGGCGAAGATCCCGCCCTGAAGGCCCGGCAGGGTCAGGAGGTCGGGCGCCACATCCCAGCGGGTCAGCCCGACAAGGCGCACGGCCTCCGGCGAGAGGCCCGCTTCGGGGAGGGCGGTGGCGATCAGCGGCAGATCGGCGTTGGCGGTCGCCGTGGTGAAGACAGCCTGGGCGCCGCTGGACTGCACGGCCGCCGCAATGCGCGGGGCCGCAGCCTGGATGCCCTGCTGCGAAAGCTCGTAGCTTTCGGTACCCGTCACCGTGGCCCCGTTCGCCGTCGCGGCCGCCACGATGGCGTCACGGCCGATGGTGCCGCCGAGGTCGGTGCCATGGGCCACGAGGTAGCGGTCGATGCCCGTGCCGCGGCTGTAGGAGATCAGCCGGTCGGCGGTGTTGCGGAACGTGGGGCCGAGCAGGAAGACGTTGCCGCCCGCGATGGTCGGGTTGTTGGAAAAGGCGAGCACGTTGACGCCGTTCGGGGCCACGGCCACGCCGACCGCGTTGGCCTCGGCCGCGTTGACGGGGCCGAGGATGATCGCGGCGCCTTCGGCCACGGCGGTCTGGGCCACGACGGCGGCCTGGTTCGCATCGCCCCCCGTCGCGTAGACGCGCAGGTCCACGGCCACGTTGCTGAGGTCCGCGATGGCGAGCCGCGCGGCGTTCTCCAGGTCCTGCGCGAGCACGTTGTCGGCGGCGTTGGGCGACCCGGCGGGCACCAGGAGCGCCACGGGCACGGGGGCCCCGGCCTCCACTGCGGGGGCGGCGGGTCCGCCTTCGGTTCCCGGCGCGGTCGTCACGGGGGCGCAGGCCGAGGCCAGCGCGAGCGCGCCCAGGCCGGCCAGCCGCCCGAGGACCTTGCGGCGATCCAAAACCCTTGCGAACATGAGCGGCACTCCCCTGGGTCCATGGCCTGTCGGGACGCTGGCCAACGGGGCCGCGCCCGGTCCGCATCATAGGCGAGGGGTTATGGGGGTCCAGACATGAACGACGCGCGGATGCCACTTTCCGCCGGTCTCTACCTCGCCGCGACGCCGATCGGGGCGGCACGCGACATCACGCTCCGGGCTCTCGACCTGTTGCGCGACGCCGACATCATCGCGGCCGAGGACACACGAACGGCCCGCAAGCTCATGGATATCCACGGGGTTCCGCTGAATGGCCGCCGCCTCGTGGCGTGCCACGACCATTCGGGCGAGGGGGTTGTGGACGGGCTGGCCGAAGCCATCGCGGGGGGCGCGTCAGTGGTCTATGTGTCGGAGGCCGGGACGCCGCTGATCTCGGACCCGGGCTTCACGCTGGCCCGTGCCGCCATCGCGCGGGGGTTGCCCGTGGCGGCGGCCCCAGGGGCGTCGGCGGTGCTCGCGGCGCTCGCGGTGGCGTGGCTTCCGGCGGACCGCTTCCTGTTCGCGGGGTTCCTGCCCAGCACGCAGGCGGCCCGCCGCACCGCCATCGCGGAGCTTGGCACGGTGCAGGCGACACTGGTGCTTTATGAGTCCCCCAAGCGCGTTCACGACTTGTTAACCGATCTGGCCGATACCTTGGGCGAAAGGCGCGCGGTGCTCTGCCGCGAGCTGACCAAGAGGTTCGAGGAGGTCCGGCGCGGCACCCTGGCCGAGCTTGCGGCCGGCACCGCGGGGGAGGAGGTCCGGGGGGAGATCGTCGTGCTCGTCGACCGGGGCAGCGCCCGGGAGGTGACGGAGGAGGACATTCGCGCGCGTCTGGCCGAGGCGATGGAGACGATGCGCCTCAAGGACGCCGCGACGGCGGTGGCGGGGGCGCTGGGGCTGCCGCGCCAGCAGGTCTACCGGCTGGCGCTGGGGATGAAGGAGGAGTGACATGGCCGAGGCCCCGCATGACGCAATGCCGTGGCGGCGTGCCCCGCAGGACGCCGCGACGCGCCGGGCCCGGGGTGCCGCCGCCCATGCAAGCGGCGCTGGGGCCGAGGATGCGGTCGCCCGCCTTTACGAGGGGCAGGGCGGCGTCGTGGCCGCGCGCCGCTGGCGCAGCCCTTGGGGCGAGGTGGACCTGATCGTCCGCTGGGGCGAAACGGTCGTGGTGGTCGAGGTGAAGAAGGCCCGCAGCCTGGACGAGGCGGCGTTGCGCCTGTCCCGCCGCCAGATGGACCGCCTTTGCGCCGCCGCGCAGGCCTTTTGCGCAGGCGAGCCGCGTGGGGCCCTGACCGACCTGCGCTTCGACCTCGCCCTCGTGGACGGCCTAAGCCGCGTGCGAGTGATCGAGGGGGCCTGGGGGCAGGACTGGTAGGCGCGGGCGCCCATGGACACCGCCGTCGCGCTGCGCCATCAAGCCGTCGCAAAGGTGGGAGGATCTGATGAGCCTGAACGTCGCGTTCCAGATGGACCCCATCGGCGCTGTCAACATCGACGCCGACTCCACCTTCCGCATCGCGCTGGAGGCGCAGGAGCGGGGGCATTCCCTGTTCTACTACACGCCCGACCGCCTGTCCTATCAGGAAGGCCGCGTCATGGCGCGGGGCTGGCCCATCGAGGTCCGGCGGGTGAAGGGCGACCATGTCACGTTCGGCCCGGAGCGGGAGGTGGACCTGTCCACCTTCGACATCGTGTGGCTCCGCCAGGATCCGCCCTTCGATATGGGCTACATCACGACGACCCATCTGCTGGAAATGATCCATCCGAAGACCCTCGTGGTAAACGATCCCGCCTGGGTTCGGAACTCGCCCGAGAAGCTTCTGGTGCTGAGCTTCCCGGACCTGACGCCGCCCACGGCCATCGCGCGCGATCTCCCGACGCTGCGCGCGTTCCGGGAGCGGCACGGCGACATCATCCTGAAGCCCCTTTACGGCAACGGGGGCGCGGGGGTGTTCAAGCTGTCCATGGATGACGGCAACCTTGCCTCCCTGTTCGAGCTGTTCACAGGCTTTTCGCGCGAGCCGCTGATCGTGCAGAAGTACCTGCCCGAGGTCACGAAGGGCGACAAGCGGGTGATCCTCGTGGACGGGGAATGCGTGGGCGCGATCAACCGCGTGCCCGCCGCCGGAGAGACCCGGTCCAACATGCATGTGGGTGGCCGGCCCGAGCCCGTGGCCCTGACCGACCGCGACCGCGAGATCTGCGCCCGCATCGGGCCCATGCTGCGGGAGAAGGGGCTGGTCTTCGTGGGCATCGACGTGATCGGCGACTGGCTCACCGAGATCAACGTGACCTCGCCCACGGGCATTCAGGAGCTTGAGCGGTTCGACGGCACCAACGCCGCGGGGTTGATCTGGGATGCCCTGGAGCGCCGCCGCGCGGGCTGACCTGGGGCAGATGCAGGCGGCGGTCGGGCGTGGGCGGCTGATGCCTTGAGAGGCGCGGGGGCGGATCACGGGACAGGGGACCCGTTCCGACGCTCCCCGCCGGTGGCTCTCCTGGGGGCCGAAACATGGCGCTTGCCCGGGGCAATTTTCGGGTCTTCCCCAAAAGCCCCTTACCTCTGCCGCAATGTTGCGCGCTTTGACCCGGAAATTGTGGACATAACCTTGGCCGTGGCAAAAGCCGCCGGCCTGTCCTGAGGCCGGGAGTAAACGCATGATCCAGATCGACACCACCGCTGCCGTAGGCGTCGTGGGCGCCCTGGCCGTGTCCGCCGCCGTCGCGGCGACGGTGCGCGGCCGCCGCCGTGCCGCCCGTCCCGCCGCCCGGAAGGACTCTCAGGACTGGCTCAGGGACTTGCCGATGGACCTGCACCTCGTCCCCGTCGAGGTGGTGCCGGCCATGCGTGTCGAGGCCGCGCCCCGGCCTTCCATCGGGCCCGAGGCGGGCTCGCTGGTGACGTTTCCCTTTGTCGCCCCCGAAGCCTCCGACAGCCCGCGATCCACGGTAAAGGTCCGCAAGGTGTCCTCGCCCGCGAAGGCCAGGACGCCCCGGCCGGTCGCGGCCATCGCTGCCGCCGACGCCGCGCCCGGCGCAGTCTCGGCCGACCAGAAAGCCGAACTTCTGTCGCTGATCGGGACGATGCAGTGGGATCGCGCCCTTGCCGCGGTGCGGGCGAGCCTGGAACGCGGGGCCGACCTGTCGGCCTTTGCCGCTGAGGCCGAAGCGGCGGCGCTCGAGCGTGTCCGTGCGCTACCGGAATCGGAAGCGGCGCTGGCCATCGCGGGCTACAGGGTGCTGGCGGCCCTTGCCCCCTCCAACGACTTCTATGCCGAGCGGGTGGCGCAGGCGAAAGGGGCGCTGGAGGACCGCCGGAGCACCCTTATCAACCGAGTCACGCGGGACGAGGACCGCTTCGAGCCCGGCACGACCTGGTTCAACCATCCCTACAACCCGGCCTTCGACGACGTGCGCCTGCCGATCTGGCTCTATATCGGCTGCAAGGAGGACGGGCAGCCCTGGCTTCGTCTGCGGACGAACTGGCTCGGCGACACCCGTATCTCGGTCCAGGGGATCGAGGCGATCTACGACGGCATGACCGAAACGCTGACGGACGGGCCCTACAAGCTCGACGCCGATGCGCTGGGCTGGGAATGGCGCGACGAGGCGGCCACTGCCTATCAGGTCGAGGTGCTCCGCTCCCTCGCCGTGGCCGACAATGTCACGCTCAAGTACAAGGGTGACCCCTACGCGATCGAGGTCGAACTGACGGCTGAGGAAAAGTCCGCGGTCGCCGACATGCTGGAGTTGTTCGACCTGATGCGGCAGGCCGCCGCGGCACCTGTGCTGCAGGCCGCCTGAGGAGCCACGGACGTTTTCATGCTGCGCGGATGCGAAGGGGGTGGCTGATTGCTGCCCCTTTCTCCATTTGGCGGGTTCTTGTGGGCCCGTGTGGAAGCTGACTCTGGGTGAAGGCAATTGTGCCGTTTCGAGATGTCGGTGCATTGTCGTGCTGGCCCGTCGTTTCGATTCCTCAGATGGGCCCGTCCGGCTCGGTCCTGGGCCTGAGAACATGCGTTCCGAGAGACCTCATGTCGCTTGGGAGCCGCTTTGGGAAGCTTGGCCTGGGGCCGTTGAACAGGCCGTTGGATTAGGAGTCCTGGCCTTCAGACCTCGCGGGACAGGGCGAGCCGGTATCCGACGGCCTCGGCGATATGAGGGCGGCGCACCCGGGCCGATCCGTCGAGGTCGGCGATGGTGCGGGCCACGCGCAGGATGCGGTGGTAGCCCCGGGCGGACAGGCCCATGCGTTCGGCCACGCGTGACAGCAACTCGCGTCCCTCGGGGCAGGGCTCCGCGATTTCCTCCAGCAGGCGGCCTTCGGCGTCGGCGTTGAGGCGGGCGCTGTCGTGGCCCGCGAACCTTTGGGCCTGGGCGGCGCGGGCGCTGACCACGCGGGCGCCGACCTCCGCCGACGATTCGCCCGAGGCGGGCAGGTCGAGGTCCTGGAAGGCCACGGGCGGCACCTCCACGCGGAGGTCGAACCGGTCCATGAGCGGGCCAGAGATGCGGCCCATGTAGTCCGTGCCGCAATGCGGGACCTTGGCACAGGCGCGGGCGGCGTCGGCCATGTGGCCGCAGCGGCAGGGATTGGCGGCCGCGACCAGCATGAATCGGCAAGGGTAGCGGATATGGGCGTTGGCCCGGGCGACCACGACCTCGCCCGTCTCGATGGGCTGGCGCAGGGTTTCGAGGACGGCTTTCGGGACTCCGGGAACTCGTCCATGA
>CADCUU010000096.1 GCA_902805995.1 uncultured Rubellimicrobium sp. | reverse complement strand
CCCTTCGTGAGCTACGGGGGGTCGTCGCTGATTGCCGGGGGTATTGCGGTGGGGATGCTCCTCGCGATGACGCGGACGCGGCCCCAGGGAGCGATGGGCGACATCCTGCGGGGACGCCGGTGACGCGCAGGCTCGTTATCGCGGCGGGGGGCACGGGGGGGCACATGTTTCCCGCCCAGGCCCTGGCCGAGGTCATGCTGGCCCGCGGCTGGCGCGTGACGCTGAGCACCGACGCCCGTGGCGCGCGCTACGCCGGGGGCTTCCCGCCGGAGGTCGTGCGCGAGGTCGTGGCCTCGGCCACGCCGTCGCGGGGCGGGGCGGCGGCCAAGGCGCTTGTGCCCCTGCGCGTGGGCGGTGGGGTCGCGGCCTCGGTGGCGCGAATGGTGCGCGACCGCCCGGCGGCGGTGGTGGGCTTTGGCGGCTACCCGTCGATCCCCGCGCTGGCTGCGGCGACGGCCCTGCGCATCCCGCGCATGATCCACGAGCAGAACGGCGTGCTGGGGCGGGTGAACCGTCTGTTCGCGCCCCGGGTGGACCGGGTGGCCTGCGGGACTTGGCCGACGGTTCTTCCCCCGGGCGTGGAGGGGATCCACGTCGGCAACCCCGTGCGCCGCGCGGTGCTCGAGAAGGCGGGCGCCTCGTACATCCCCCCGGGCGACCATCCTATGGAGATCCTCGTGATCGGGGGCAGCCAGGGCGCGCGCATCCTGTCGGACGTGGTGCCGCCGGCGGTCGCGGCCCTGCCGATGACCATGCGAGCGCGGCTGAGGGTGAGCCAGCAGGCCCGCCCCGAGGACATCGATCGGGTCAGGACGTTCTACCACGATGAGGCCATCGAGGCCGACATTCGCCCCTTCTTCGATGACATTCCGGACCGCATGGCGGAGGCGCAGCTCGTGATCGCGCGGGCCGGGGCCTCGACCCTCGCCGACCTGTCGGTGATCGGGCGGCCCGCAATCCTGATCCCTTATGCCGCCGCGGCCGAGGATCACCAGACCGCCAACGCCAGGGGGCTGGAGCAGGCGGGCGCAGTCGAGGTCGTGGCCGAGGCGCGGCTCACGCCGGAGGCGCTGTCCGCGCGGCTGCTGGCCTTGTTGCAAGATGGGCCACGTGCCTTGGGCATGTCCCGGGCGGCCCTGGAATTCGGGAGGCCCGACGCGGCGGAGCGGCTTGCGGAGCTGGTCGAGGACCTCGCAGGAGAGAAGACATGAAGGACCTGACCATGACGTACCGCCCGACCAAGCTGCCCCAGGACGTGGGGCCGATCCACTTCGTCGGCATCGGCGGCATCGGCATGTCGGGGATCGCCGAGGTGCTGCTGTCGATGGGCTACCGCGTCCAGGGCTCCGACGCGCGGGAGAACGACCGCACGCGCAGCCTGTCGGAGCAGGGGGCCATCATCCATATCGGCCAGACGGCCGAGAACCTTCAGGGCGCGGAGGTTGTCGTGATCTCCTCGGCCATCAAGCCTGGGAACCCGGAACTGGACGAAGCGCGGCGGCGTGGCCTTCCCATCGTGCGGCGGGCCGAGATGCTGGCCGAGCTCATGCGGCTCAAGTCCAACGTCGCCATCGCCGGGACGCATGGCAAGACGACGACCACGACCATGGTGGCGACGCTGCTCGATGCCGGGGGGCTTGATCCGACCGTGGTGAACGGGGGCATCATCCACCGCTACAACTCCAATGCCCGGATAGGGCAGGGGGAGTGGATGGTGGTGGAGGCCGATGAATCGGACGGCACCTTCAATCGCCTGCCGGCTACCGTCGCGATCGTCACCAACATCGACCCCGAGCACATGGAGCATTGGGGCACCATCGAGGCGCTGCGGAAGGGTTTCCTCGACTTCGTGTCGAACATCCCCTTCTACGGCCTCGCGGTCTGCTGCACGGACCATCCGGAGGTGCAGGCGCTCGTGGGGCGCGTGACCGACCGGCGGGTGCGGACCTTTGGCTTCAACGCGCAGGCCGATGTCAGGGCGACGCGTCCGACCTACGAGAACGGGGTGGCCCATTTCGACGTGATCCTCCAGGCCGAGGATGACCGGATCGAGGGGCTGACCCTGCCCATGCCGGGGGACCACAACGTCTCCAACGCGCTCGCGGCCATCGCGGTGGCGCGGCATCTGGGCATGTCCAAGGACGCGATCCGTTCGGCGCTCGCGGGGTTCGGCGGCGTGAACCGACGCTTCACCAAGGTGGGCGAGGTAAACGGCGTCACGATCATTGACGATTACGGGCACCATCCGGTGGAGATCGCGGCGGTGCTCAAGGCCGCGCGGCAGGCCTCCAAGGGGCGGGTGATCGCGGTGCATCAGCCGCACCGCTATTCGCGGCTCCACCACCTCTTCGAGGAGTTCTGCACCTGCTTCAATGAGGCGGACGTAGTGGGCATCGCCGATGTCTATGCCGCGGGCGAGGAGCCCATCCCCGGCGCATCGCGCGACGACCTCGTCTCCGGCCTGATCCGGCACGGCCATCGCCATGCGCGGGCCGTCCAGGGTGAGGAGGACCTCGCGCGTTTGGTGCGGGAGCAGGCGCGGAACGGCGACATCGTGGTCTGCCTGGGCGCGGGGAGCATCTCGGCCTGGGCCAACGCGCTGCCGGACCGGCTAAGGGCGATGGCCGACGCATGAGGGGGGAGGGCGCGGGCATGACGGCCTTGGTAGCGGGGTGCCTCTGGGTGCTGGTGGCGACGGGCACGGCCCTGCTGCCGATGCGCCGGCAGATGGCGCCCGGACTCCTGCTGCTCGCCTCGGCGCCCGTGCTGGTCGTCTGGCTCGGCCTTGCGCTGGGCTGGTGGGTGAGCGTGGTGGCGCTCCTCGCCTTCGTGTCGATGTTCCGCCGGCCCCTGGGGGCACTGCTGCGCTGGCTCCTGCGGGGGGAGCGTCCAACGTGACCGTGCCATTCGCCCTGGCCTGCCTTTGGCTCATCGCCGCGAACGTGATCGCGATGCTGCCGTCGCGCGATCATCATTGGACTGCGGCCTATTGGCTGATCGGCTGCGGCGTACCGTTGCTGGGCTGGCTGACGGTGACGCACGGGCCCGTGGCAGGGATGGTGGCACTGGCCATGGGCGCCTCGGTCCTGCGCTGGCCGTTCATCTACCTCGTCCGGTGGCTGCGCCGGACCGGCGCCGGGCCGCGGCGGGGGCCGGCGGAGTGAACAGGGTCTTGCTCATCCAACTGGTCTGTGCGGCCGCCATGACCGCGCTGACCTTTGGCTTGGCGCGGCTTGGACGGGAGGAATCCGTTCCTGCGATCATGGTCGTACTGTTCGGGGCGCTCTGCGCACTCCTGTGGCTCGCGTTCAATGCCGTTGGCAACGAGCCGATGGTCTATGCTGCAGTGGCGACAGCCTTTGTCTTGCCGGCAATCCTGCGCGTGGCTATCGGCGGCGGGCTCGGCTGGTATTGGAGACGTGCTCGGCATGGCGCTTGATTTCCCCTGGCCCCCGCTGCGGGGTACGATCACCGAGAACCGCCCGCTTGCGGACCTGACCTGGCTGCGCGTCGGCGGGCCCGCCGATGCGCTGGTGCAACCTGCGGACCTCGGCGACCTGCGGACCTTCCTGGCCGCGCTGCCGCCCGAGGTGCCGGTGTTCCCGATGGGAGTGGGATCGAACCTCATCGTGCGGGACGGGGGCGTGCGGGGCGCGGTGATCCGGCTCGGGCGCGGGTTCAACGGCATCTCGGTCGAGGGAACACGGGTCACGGCGGGGGCCGCGGCCCTCGACGCCCATGTCGCGCGCAAGGCGGCGGAGGCGGGGCGGGACCTCACCTTCCTGCGGACGATTCCCGGCAGCGTCGGCGGCGCGGTGCGGATGAACGCGGGCTGCTACGGCTCCTATATCGCGGATGTTCTGCAGGAGGTGACGGCGGTGCTGCGGGACGGCTCGGTCGTGACGATCCCCGCCGGGGACCTCGGTTTCGCCTATCGGTCGAGCCGCATCCCCGACGGCGCGGTGATCGTGGAAGCCGTTTTCGAGGCGCCCGAGGGAGACCCCGCCGTGCTCGCCGCGCGGATGGAGGAGCAGTTGGCCAAGCGCGACGCATCGCAGCCCACCAAGGACCGGACGGCGGGGTCGACCTTCCGCAACCCGGCCGGCTACAGCAGCACCGGCCGGCCCGACGACAGCCAGGAAATGAAGGCCTGGAAGCTGATCGACGACGCCGGAATGCGGGGCGCGCGGATCGGCGGGGCGGTGATGAACCCGATGCACGCGAACTTCCTGACCAACGCGGGGGGGGCTACGGCCGCCGATCTGGAATCCCTCGGGGAAGCCGTGAGGAAAGCCGTTTACGATCACGTGGGAGTGAGGCTAGAGTGGGAAATCATGCGGGTGGGCGATCCTGCGTGACGTAAGGTACGAATTCGCCCGGCGGGCGGTCCCAGCAAAAGGGGTCGCGTAACAAGACGGGCGTCAGGGCCCGCGAATGGGGCAGTGTGGGCATGTCGGGCAGGACAGGTCCCCAGGTTGCCGTCCTCATGGGCGGCCCGTCGGCAGAGCGCGAAGTGTCGCTCTCTTCGGGACGTCAGTGCGCGGCTGCGCTGCGCGAGGCGGGATTCGGGGTCACGGAAGTGGATGCGGGGCCGGACCTCGCGGCCCGGCTTGCGGAGCTGAGGCCGGACGTGGCCTTCAACGCGCTGCATGGCCGCTGGGGAGAGGACGGCTGCGTCCAGGGCCTCCTCGAATGGCTGCGGATTCCCTACACCCATTCCGGCGTGCTGGCCTCGGCCCTCGCCATGGACAAGCACAAGGCCAAGGAGGTCTTCGCGCAGGCGGGTCTCCCCATCGTGCAGAGCGTCCTGGCCTCCCGCGAGGAGGTGTCGGAGCGGCACGTCATGGCGCCACCTTACGTCGTGAAGCCCAACAACGAAGGGTCCTCGGTCGGCGTCTACATCGTGCGGGAAGGGTCGAACGCGCCTCGGCTCGCGGAGACGATGCCCTCGACGGTCATGGTCGAATCCTATGCGGCGGGGCGCGAGCTGACCACCGCCGTCTTGGGCGACCGGGCGCTGACAGTGACCGACATCATCACCGACGGATGGTACGACTACGACGCGAAATATGCGCCCGGCGGATCGCGCCATGTGGTCCCCGCCGATGTACCGTCCGACATCTTCGACGCCTGTATGGACTATGCGCTGCGGGCGCACCGCGCGCTGGGTTGTCGTGGCCTCACGCGGACCGACTTCCGCTGGGACGAGTCCCGCGGGCTCGATGGGCTGATCCTTCTGGAACTCAACACCCAGCCCGGCATGACGCCCACCTCGCTCGCGCCCGAACAGGCGCAGGCCGTGGACATTCCCTTCCCGGAGCTTTGCCGGCAACTGGTGGAGGACGCCTCATGCGGACGCTGAAGCTACTGTGGCAACTCACGCTTCCGTCGCTCCTCCGGCAGCCTGCTGCAGCGGCGGCAGGGCTTCGGCGCGATCCGGCGCCGTCGGTTTGGTCCTACCGCTACCAGCGGCTGATGCTGACTCCCTTCTACCGCCGGCTGATCCGGATCGGGATCCCGCTGGGCATCATGGCTCTTGCGACGCTCCTGTGGCTGTCGTCGGAGGCCAACCGCGCGACTCTGGCCGCGACGGTCGAGCACCTGAAGGACAAGGTCCAGCAGCGGCCCGAATTCATGATCACCTCCGTGGAGGTCACGGGGGCCGACCGCGCGCTGGCTGCCGCGATCGGAGAGATCGCGCGCCTGGACCTGCCCGTTTCCTCCTTCGATCTCGACCTCGATGCGTTGCGCGGCACGGTAACGGCGCTGACAGCGGTGCGTTCGGCCGAGCTTCGGGTGCATCCGGGCGGGCGTCTGGAGGTTCAGGTGATCCAGCGCGTGCCCGTCGCGGTGTGGCGCTATGCCGACGGTCTGCGCCTGATCGACGCCGAGGGCGTGATGACAGGCATGATCACCGAACGGGCGGACCGGTCCGACCTGCCGCTGATCGCCGGGGACGGCGCCAAGGACGCCATCGACGAGGCGCTGGCCCTGTTCGCCGCCGCGGCCCCCATCGCGCCCCGCGTGCGCGGCCTCGTCCGCATGGGCGAGCGGCGCTGGGACATGGTGCTCGACGGCGATGCCCGCATCCTGCTGCCCACCGAAGGTGCTGTCCCGGCGCTTGAGCGCGTGATCGCCCTGCACCGCGCGCAGGAGATGCTCGACCGCGACGTCTCCATTGTGGACATGCGTCTTGAGGACCGTCCGACCATCCGCGTGAACCCGCCCGCCTTGGCCATGCTGCGCGCCGCCGCCGTGCCGGGCACATCCAGCCCTGCCGCCCCCATCCTTGAGGAGAACTGAATGCGCCCGCTCTACGAGACCCAGCGACTGATGCGGGGCATCCGGCGAGCGGCGCTCCAACGGGGGGTGATCGCGATCCTCGATTTGGGGACCAGCAAGATCGCCTGCCTCGTGCTGCGCTTCGACGGGCCGGAACGGTCCCATGGCGCGGACGGCGTCGGGCCCATGGCGGGCCAGTCGCAGTTCAAGGTGATCGGCCATGCCGTGACCCGGTCGCGCGGCGTCCGCTTCGGCGAGGTGGACAGCATGGGAGAGACCGAGCGCGCCATCCGCACCGCCGTCCAGGCCGCGCAGAAGGACGCGCAGGTCCGGGTGGATCATGTGATCGTCTGCTTCTCGGGCGCGCGGCCCGAAAGCTTCGCCATGATGGGCGATGCCGAGGTTGAAGGCGCGACCGTCACAGGTGCCGATATCGGGCGGGTCCTCGCGTCCTGCGAGGTGCCCGACATCGGCCGTGGGCGCGAGGTGCTGCATGCCCAGCCCGTCAACTTCGCTCTCGACCACCGCACGGGCCTCGGCGACCCCCGCGGGCAGGTGGGCGAGCGGCTGTCGGCCGACCTTCACATGATGGCGGTTGATGCCGGTGCCATCGAGACGCTCCTTCTCTGCCTCAAGCGCTGCGACCTCGAATGCGCGGGAATCGCCTCCTCGGCCTATGTGTCCGGGATCGCGAGCCTCGTGGAGGACGAGCAGGAGCTTGGCTCGGTCTGCATCGACATGGGCGGGGGCTCCACGGGGCTGTCGGTCTTCATCCGCAAGCACATGATCTATGCCGACTGCGTCCGCATGGGCGGAGAGCATGTGACCGCCGACATTTCCATGGGCCTTCAGGTGCCGATGGCGATGGCCGAGCGCATCAAGACCCTCTACGGGGGCGTCGTAGCCACGGGCGTGGACGACCGCGAGCTGATCCCCATCGGCGGCGACACCGGCGACTGGGAGCACGACCGTCGGGTCGTGTCCCGCACCGAGCTGATCGGCATCATGCGGCCGAGGGTGGAGGAGATCCTGGAGGAGGTCCGGGCCCGGCTC
>CADCUU010000095.1 GCA_902805995.1 uncultured Rubellimicrobium sp. | reverse complement strand
TGGTGGCGGTGCCAGAGGTTGAGGGGGTCCACGGGCTGCACGTCGTAGTGGCCGTAGAAGAGGACGTGGCGCTCGCCCTCGCCACCCTGGCCCACGACCATGGGGCGGCCGGGGGTGGCGTGCTTGGCGGAGGCGAAGCCCATGTCGCGCAGGTCCTGCACCAGCCAGTCGGCCGCGACCTCGCAGTCGGAGGCGTGGACTCGGTCGGTGGAGATCGAGGGGATGCGCAGGAGCGCGAGCAGCCGCTGGATGGCCTGGGGCATGTCCGCGTCGATGCGGGACAGGACGGGGTCGAGCATGGAAAGCCTCCGAAAGGGTCGGGTGAGAGGCTAGGACGGGCCGCTGGGGGGCGCAACGGCGGCGGTCGCGCCGGCGGGCGGGTCGGGTATTCCGACATTGGGTGGGGCGACGAATTGTGCCATGGATCGGGTCATTGATTTGATCTAGAGCAAGGTGCCGCCGCGCAGGATGACCTACATCCCTGCCGGAACCCATCGTCCAAGGATTGATTGCCCGTGGATTACGACGCCCACCTCTCCGCCGCGCTTGACCGTCTCCACCAGGAGGGGCGCTACCGCACCTTCATCGAGATCGCGCGCGACAAGGGGCACTTCCCGCATGCCGTCTGGCATAAGACCGACGGCTCCACGCGGCCCGTGACCGTCTGGTGCGGGAACGACTACCTGGGCATGGGGCAGCATCCCGCCGTCCTGGGCGCCATGCACGAGGCGCTGGACGCCGTGGGCGCTGGCTCGGGCGGAACGCGGAACATCTCGGGCACGACTGTCTACCACAACCGGCTGGAGGCGGAGCTTGCCGACCTGCATGGCAAGGAGGCGGCGCTGCTGTTCACCTCGGCCTATATCGCGAACGACGCGACGCTGAGCACGCTGCGGGTGCTGTTCCCGGGCCTCATCATCTATTCGGACGAGCTGAACCACGCCTCCATGATCGAAGGCATCCGCCGGGGCGGCGGGGCCAAGCGCATCTTCCGCCACAATGATGTCGCGCATCTGCGCGAGCTGCTGGAGAAGGACGACCCGGCGGCGCCCAAGCTCATCGCGTTCGAGTCGGTCTATTCGATGGACGGCGACTTTGGCCCGATTCGGGAGATCTGCGACCTCGCGGAGCAGTTCGGTGCGCTGACCTACCTCGACGAGGTGCACGCGGTCGGCATGTACGGGCCGCGCGGCGGCGGCGTGGCGGAGCGGGACGGGCTCATGCACCGGCTCGACATCATCAACGGGACGCTGGGCAAGGCGTTCGGCGTGATGGGCGGCTACATCGCCGCAAGCGCGAAAATGTGCGATGCTATCAGGTCCTACGCGCCGGGCTTCATCTTCACGACGTCGCTGCCGCCGGTGATCGCGGCGGGGGCGGCGGCGTCGGTCGCGCACCTCAAGTCCGATGGCGCCTTGCGGGAGCGGCACCAGACGCAGGCCAAGATCCTGAAGCTGCGGCTCAAGGGGCTGGGGCTGCCGATCATCGACCACGGCTCGCACATCGTTCCACTGATCGTGGGCGATCCAAAGCACACCAAGATCATCTCGGACCGGCTGCTGGCGGACCACGGGATCTATGTCCAGCCGATCAACTTCCCGACCGTGCCGCGGGGGACGGAGCGGCTGCGCTTCACGCCGTCGCCGGTCCATGGTCCCAAGGAGATGGACGCGCTTGTTCGCGCACTGGATGCACTCTGGAGCCATTGTGCGCTGAATCGCGCCGAATTGGCCGGCTGAACCGGAATTGATCTGATGCGTTAAGGTCACGTCCGTGTTACGGTCGCCACAATGGCCTGGGTGATCTCGAATCATTAGAAGGCCTGAGGGGCAGGACGGGACTGTGAGGCGACTCCATGATCGGGCGGGGCTTTCTTCGCGCAAAGCAGGCTGAGGAGGCGGACTCGAAAGGGTTCGATGCCTTCGAGCTTCGGCTGGGCGACCTCATGCGTGGGGAGCGGGCGACCATCGGGAAGTCGCTCCTCGACGTGCAGCGCGAGCTGAAGATCAAGGCGGCCTACATCGCCGCCATTGAGAACGCCGATCCCTCCGCCTTCGATACGCCCGGTTTCATCGCGGGTTACGTGCGGTCCTACGCGCGCTACCTCAACATGGACCCTGACTGGGCCTTCGATACCTTCTGCCGCGAATCCGGCTTCTCCACGGCGCATGGTATGTCCCCGGGGGCCTCTGTGACTCCCGTGCGCGGCGCGCGCGAGGAGAAGGTTGCCAATACGGGCCTCGGCAAAGAGCTGTTCGCCATCCAGAACGGGCCCTTCGTGCCCTCCCATGGCGGTTGGCTGTCGAACCTGGAGCCTCGGGCCGTGGGTTCCGTCCTCGTGCTGGTGGGGCTCCTGTCGGGGCTCGGTTATGGCGGCTGGATGGTCCTGCGGGAGATCCAGAAGGTCACTTTTGCCCCCGTGGAGCAGCCGCCCACCGTGGTGGCCGAGGTCGATCCGCTGGCCGGGGCTGCGCGTCCCGACGCCGAAGCCGACGAGTTCGCCTCCATCGAGGTGCCCTCGGCCGAGGCGCTGGACCGGCTCTACCGGCCCGAGGCGCTGGATGTTCCCGTGCTGGTGCCGCGCGATGGGCCCATAGCGGCGCTGGACCCGGCGACTGTGGGAACGCTGACTGCCCCCGCGATTCCGACCGTCGTCGGCGCTGCGGATGCTGGGACCCAGGTGGCGAGCCTGCCTGCCACCGACATCTATGGACCGCCCCCGCCGCCTTCGACCATCGCAGGCGTGGAGGATGTGCTGGCCGGCGTGCTTGGCCCGATGCCCGCCGATCCGGCTGCGGTCCAGGTGACGACCGGGCCCGCGCCCAAGGTGGAGCTTGTGGCGGCCCGCGACGCCTGGGTGCGCGTGAACGCTGCCGACGGGTCCGTCATCTTCGAAGGCATCCTGGGACCGGGCGACACCTTTGAGCTGCCCGCGACCGAGGACGCCGCAACGCTGCGCGTCGGGGATTCGGGGGCGCTTTACATGGCGGTGAATGGCCAGCCCTTCGGCCCGGTGGGCGACTCGGGGCAGGTGACGTCGAACGTAGCGCTGTCGGCCGAGACGATCACCACCGCCTATCAGGTGGCCGACCTGACCGGCGAGGAAGCCTTGGCCGAGTATGTGGCGGTCGCCTCGGCTGCGCAGGTCGCGCCGGGGGCGCTGCCGGCAGGTGCGGTCCTGCCGCCCGCACCCGAACTGACGGAGTGAGGCAACGCGCCCCGTTGCGGGGCGCGTCCAGGGTCGTTACCTGAGGGGCGTCCCTGGACCACGGAGCCCGTCGCATGTCCCTGAACGCCGTCCGTCCCTGGCGCACCATCGAGCGCCGCCCGTCGCGCAGGATCATGGTCGGGAATGTCCCCGTCGGGGGTGGTGCGCCGATCAGCGTACAGACCATGACCAATACGCTGACTACCGACATCGCCGGAACCGTCGCGCAGGTCATGGCTGCGGCGGAAGCGGGGGCCGATATCGTCCGCGTCTCCACCCCCGACGAGGAATCGACGTTTGCGCTGCGCGAGATCGTGCGGCAGTCGCCCGTGCCGATCGTGGCCGACATCCATTTCCACTACCGTCGCGCCATCGAGGCGGCCGAGGCCGGGGCCGGGTGCCTGCGGATCAACCCCGGCAACATTGGCAGCGCGGAACGCGTCCGCGAGGTGGTGAAGGCCGCGCGAGACCATGGCTGCTCCATTCGCATCGGCGTGAATGCGGGGTCGCTGGAGCGGCACCTGCTGGAGCAGTACGGCGAGCCCTGCCCGGAGGCCATGGTTCAATCCGGTCTGGACCACATCAAGCTGTTGCAGGACCTCGACTTCCACGAGTTCAAGATCTCTGCCAAGGCGTCGGACGTGTTCCTGGCCGCCGCCGCCTATCAGCAGATCGCCGAAGTCACGGACGCGCCGATCCACTTGGGCATCACCGAGGCCGGGGGGTTGATGACCGGCACCGTCAAGAGCGCGGTGGGGCTGGGAAGCCTCCTCTGGATGGGGATCGGGGACACGATCCGCGTCAGCTTGAGCGCGGATCCGGTCGAGGAGGTGAAGGTCGGGTTCGAGATCCTGAAATCACTCGGCCTGCGGCACCGGGGGGTCAACATCATCTCCTGCCCGTCCTGTGCGCGGCAGGGATTCGACGTGATCAAGACCGTGGAGGCCTTGGAGCAGCGGCTGAGCCACATCAAGACGCCCATGTCGCTGTCGATCATCGGCTGCGTGGTGAACGGGCCGGGCGAGGCGCTGATGACGGATGTGGGCTTCACCGGCGGCGGGGCCGGGCACGGGATGGTCTATCTGGCGGGCAAGCAGAGCCATCGCATGGATAACGACCGGATGATTGAGCACATCGTCGAGCAGGTCGAGGCCAAAGCCGCCGAGATTGAGGCCGTCCGCGCCGCAGAGGCTGCGCTGGCTGCGGACACCGTGCAGGCGGCGGAGTAGTCCTGGTCGGGTAGGGGCTGCCAACCACCGGTCCAGCTTGCGGCAAAGGGTGGAGCGGCCGCGTCCAATTGACCGCTTTGACAGCGAGGCGGGTCTTGTTCGATTGATGGACTCCCGGGCTGAGGTGAGCCGGTCCAGGGGCGCGGACGAGGCTGTCGCATCCGATCAGGCCGTCCGTTCCGACCGGCTGCGTCGTTTGGCAGTCGCGCCCAGAGTGCGGCCGACCTGTGCGCACATGAACGGTTGCGTCGGGGCGTGACGGGCGTATGTCCCAGACCTGCCCAGCTGCATCCGAGGATATCCCCCATGACCGAACGCGTTCTTCCTGCCGAGCCCGGTGGGCTTGTCACCGCTGCGGTTCTGGGGATGTCGGCCATGACCATCATGGCCAATGCCACGATCTCTCCGTCCCTGCCCGAGCTGCGGGCGCATTACGCCGATGTGGAGGGGATCGAGACGCTGGCCGGGCTTCTTCTGACACTGCCGTCGCTTGCCATCGTGGTGAGCGCGGGGCTGATGGGATGGCTCGCCGACCGGATGGACCGGCAGAAGCTGCTGCTGGCCTGCGGGCTGCTTTATGCGCTGGGCGGCACGTCGGGGCTTTGGGTGGACAGCTTCGGCGCGATGCTGGCCGGGCGCGTGGTGCTGGGGCTGGGCGTGGCAGGAACGATGATCCTGGCCACGGCCTGGGCCGCCGACCTTTGGCAGGGGGCTGCGCGGGAGAGGTACCTGGGCCGTCAGGGAGCGGCGATTTCGGTGGGTGGGATCGTGGTGATGCTGCTGGGCGGCGCGCTCGCGGCGCTGCACTGGCGGGGGGCCTTCGCGACCTACATCCTCGTGCTGCCGGTGACGGCATTGGCTTTCGTGGCGCTGGCCCCCTATGCCCGCGCGCGCGTCCAGGCGCGGCGGGAGGCGGGGCGACCGACCGGGACGCCCCCGGCCTTTCCATGGCGCGCCTTTGCCTTTGTCGGGCCGCTCGCGTTCCTGTTCATGGCGGTGTTTTACGTGATGCCGACGCGCGGGCCGTTCCTTCTGAACGGGCTCGGCGTCGATAGCCCGCTGGCGGTGGGCGGGATCATGGCGCTTATGACCGTGACCTCGATCCCCGGGGCGATCAACTACGGGCGCATCCGGCAGCGGCTCAGCATGATGGCGATCTTTGCGCTGGGCTGGGTCGTGATGGGTGTGGGCATGGGAATCATCGCATTCGCGCCGAGTGCCCTGTTCGCGGCGCTGGGCGTGGCGGTGATGGGGCTCGGCATGGGGCCGTCGATGCCGAACTACACGACCTACTGGATGGCGACGGTACCGCCCGCGCTGCGGGGCCGGGCGGCGGGCACGCTGACGATCGCCTTCTTCGGCGGGCAGTTCGCCTCGCCCCTGGTGACGGCGCCGCTCGTGGGAATTTTCGGCCTCAACGGCGCCTTCGAGGCGCTGTCGATCTTCATGATCCTGCTCGGGGCCGGGCTCTGGACCCTGGCCCGCCGCGAGGCGCAGCGGGAAGCCGTGGCCTGAGCGGCGGTCAGCCCGCGCGCTCCTGCTCGACAATCGCCTGCATGGTCTGGAGAGGCACGTAGCCCCGGACCATCTGGCCACCCATGACAAAGGTGGGCGTCCCCGTGATGCCCATCGCCTGCGCAAGCGCGTAGTTCGCATCGAGGATGGCCGTGACCTCGGCCGCGTCCATCTGTTCAAGGATCGGCGCGGGGTCGAGGGCCAGCCCTTCGGCGAGGCGGGAGAGCGAGGTCTCGTCGATGTCGGCCTCCAGCACCATCAGGGCGTCGTGGACGTCCTTGTAGGTGTCGTCGCCGTGGATCTGCTGGACGGCGATGGCAAAGCGCGAGGCGAGTTCGCTCTGCGGTCCGAGGATCGGAAACTCCTTGAGGATGAAGCGGACGTTGCCGTCGCCGGTGATCAGGTTCTCCACCTCGGGATTGGCGCGGCGGCAGTAGCCGCAGCGGTAGTCCATGAACTCCACGACGGTGACGTCGCCGTCCGGGTTGCCGCCGACCCAGGAATGGCCGTCGTCCTGGATCTCGCTGAGATGCTGGGACACGAGGGCTCGGTCGGCATCGACCTGCATCTGCTGCTCGCGGCTCTCAAGCACCGAGATCGCCTCGGTGAGGACCTCCGGGTTTTCGAGGAGGTAGGCCCGTACCTCGGCCCGGAAGGCGGCGCGCTCCTCCTCGGTCATGGCGGACAGGTCCAGCGCGGCGGCGGGCAGGGCGGTCGCGGCCAGAATGGCGGCGAGGGCGAGGCGGCGGAAGGACATCCGGGTCTCCTTGAAGGCGTCGCCCGATCTGCGCACAAAGGGGGGCTGTTTCCAAGGGGTCGGCGGCTCACGCAGGCTTGAGCGGCCGGGCGGGCGCGCGTCTGGCAGGAACGGGGCGGCCCAGGGAACAGGGGCGGGGCAGGAGATCGTGACGATGGGGACCCGAAGGCTGGGCTGGGCGCTGATGGCGCTCGCATTTGTGGCGGGACCGCTGCGGGCGGAGGGACCGGCGCGGGTCGACCTATCCGAGAGCCGCGTGGAGGACAACTGGCGCGGGCTCGAGGTGTCGCTGCGGCTCAACCGGGCCGTGCCATGGCGCGTTTTCACGCTGGATGAGCCCCGCAGGCTGGTCGTGGATTTCCGTGGCCTCGACTGGGCGGGGGTGACGCCTGAAGGGCTCCTGCAGGGGGACAACGCGCTGGGGCTGCGTTTCGGGCCCGTGCGGGAGGGCTGGTCGCGGCTGGTCGTCGATCTCGCGCGGCCGCTGGAGATTGCAGAGGCTGGCATGGCGGTGGAGGAGGGTGGGGCGGATCTTCACCTGTCTCTCGTGGCGACAGATGAGGTAAGCTTTGCCGCCGCTTCGGGGGCCCCGCCCGAGGAGGGCTGGGTTCCACCGCCCGATCCGGTCGTCCCGGCGATTCCGCAGGCCGCCGAC
>CADCUU010000094.1 GCA_902805995.1 uncultured Rubellimicrobium sp. | reverse complement strand
TCGTCTCCAGGGAGCGGCCGACGATGTATCCCTGGATGAGTTCGGTCACCTCGGCCCCGACCATGTGCGCGCCCAGAAGCTCGCCGGTCTTGGCGTCGAAGACCGTCTTGATGAAACCCTCAGGCTCTCCCAGCGCGATGGCCTTGCCGTTGCCGATGAACGGGAAGCGGCCGACGCGGACCTCGTGGCCGACCTCCTTCGCGCGGGCCTCGGTGTAGCCCACGGAAGCGACCTGAGGGTGGCAGTAAGTGCAGCCTGCGATGGCGCCGGGCTTGATCGGGTGCACGTGCTGGCCCGCGATCATCTCGGCCACCATGACGCCTTCGTGCGAGGCCTTGTGCGCCAGCCAGGGCGCGCCAGCGACGTCTCCGATGGCGTAAAGGCCCTCAATGCCGGTGCGGCAGAACTCGTCCGTCACGACGTGGGTTCGCTCGACCTTCACGCCGGCTTCCTCCAGCCCGAGGTCCTCCACGTTGCCGACGATGCCCACGGCCGAGATGACGGTGTCGAAAACCTTGTCCTCGGCCTTGCCCCCGACCTCAATGCGCGCGGTCACACGACCCTGGCCCTTGGTCAGGGCGACCTTGGCGCCTTCATGGATCGTCATGCCCTGCTTGACGAACTGCTTCTTGGCGAAGGCGGACACCTCGGCGTCCTCGATCGGCAGGATACGGTCCGCGACCTCGACGACGGTGACCTTGGCGCCCATGGTGTTGAAGAAACTCGCGAACTCGATCCCGATGGCGCCCGAGCCGATGACGAGCAGGTCCTTCGGCATACGAGGGGGCTGCAGGGCATGCTTGTAGTTCCAGATTAGGTCGCCATCGGGCTCCATCCCCGGCAGCGACCGTGCGCGCGCGCCGGTGGCGAGGATGATGGCGGGAGCTTCAAGATCCTCGGCGCCCTTGGCGGTTGTGACGGAGACGCGGCCCTTCCCGGCAAGACGGGCGGCGCCCATCACCACCTCAACCTTGTTCTTCTTCATCAGGTGGCCGATGCCCGAGGAAAGCTGCTTGGCCACGCCGCGCGACCGCTTGATGACGGCGTCGAAGTCAAAGGACGGCTTCTCGACCGACAGGCCGAATTCCTTGGCGCGGTGGAAGAGGTGGAACACCTCGGCCGAACGCAGCAGCGCCTTGGTCGGGATGCAGCCCCAGTTGAGGCAGATGCCGCCCAGGTGCTCGCGCTCCACGATCACCACCTTCTTGCCCAGTTGAGCCGCCCGGATCGCCGCGACATAGCCTCCGGGGCCTGCCCCGATCACGATCACGTCGAAGGTCCGGGTCGCCATGCGTCTGTCTCCCTTGGCAGAACTTCGTCGGACTAGTAGCGCGACCGGACGGCCCCCGCCAGTCTAGGCAGCCACTGCGCCCAACTCCTCTAGCAGGGCCCGGTACCCGCCGCGGGACAGGAACTCCTCTTCCTCCGGGGTGCTCCGGCGTCCAAGGGCCTCGTTCCGCATAGGAAAACGGCCGAAGCGGCGGATCTGCTCGCGGTGCGCGCGGGCGTGGAGCAGGTATTCGGCGCCGGTTTCGGGCATGCGCGCCGCGAATAGCCGGACGGCGCGGTCCTGGTCCACGAGGTTCTCGCTATGCTCCAGCGGCAGGTAGAAGAACTGGCGCTCGGGCTCCGCGACCTTCAGGTCCCATTCGCGCGCGATGGCGGTCTTGGCGGCGGCGCGGGCATGGCGGTCGGACTCGAAGCTGTCGGCCTGGCCGCGGAACATGTTGCGCGGGAACTGGTCCAGAAGGATGACGTAGGCCAGCGCCTCGGGCGGCGTGGTCAGCCAGAGGCCGAGCCGTCCCTCCATCCCCGATTCCCAGGTGCGCAGGAAGCGGTCGCGGACGCGCGCGTCGAGCTCCTCGCCCCCGGCGTACCACCCTTTCTCGCCGACCTCCTCCAGCCAGAAGTCGAGCACGTCCCTGGGGCTTGCGATCATGCGGCGGTCCTTTCGGCAGAGGCGGCGACGGGAGTCGCTGCGGCGGGAATCGGGGAATAGTTCGTCTTGTCGCCTACGATGACCTTGTCCGGGGCGGCGCGCATCCTCCACCACGCGTAAAGCGCCAGAAGTAGCATGACCCCGGCAATCAGGCCCCAGAAGCCGGACGGCCCCGCCGCGTCGATCAGGAACCCTACGATGAGAGGCCCCGCGATCGCCCCGAGCCCGTTGATGAGGAGAAGCCCCGCCGAGGCCGCGGCCATGTCTTCCCGTCCCAGGTAGTCGTTCGCATAGGCGATGAGCAGAGCGTATAGCGGGTTCGATGTGCCACCCACGACGGCCGCCGCGAAGTAGACGAGCCAGACCGGCCCCGGCACGACCATGGCCCACAAGGCGACACCCCCGCCCAAGGCCGAGAGCGCAAGAATCAGGATGCGCCGGTCCATCCGGTCCGACAGCCAACCGATTGGGAACTGCGCGACCATGGCGGCGAGGTAGGTCAGCGACACCATCAGCGTGATCTGCGACTCGCCCAGACCCGCCTGCGTGCCATAGACGGCCGACATGCCGAACTGCGCCGCGAAGACGGAGCCCAGGAGGAACATTCCCATGCAGGCGAGCGGTGAGGCGAGCATGAGGCGCCGCAGGCTCAACGCCTTGGTGGTCGTGAACTGGGGCGTGGTCTGCGTGGCTGACAGGAGCATCGGCGCAAAGCTCAGTGACACGAGGATCGAGGGGACGATGAAGACCACAAATCCCGCCACGTCGCCCGCCGAGATCAGCCACTGGGAGGTCACGATCCCCGCCATCATGACGATCATGTAAAGCGAGAGCGCCTTGCCCCGGTTCTCGTTGCTGGCCGCGTCGTTGAGCCAGGATTCGGCGGTGATGTAGACGCCGCAGTAGCAGAACCCGATGGCCGCGCGGGCCAGGGCCCAGACCCAGGGCTCCGGCAGGACGGGGTACAGGACAAGGATCGCCGAGATGGCCGATCCCAGGGCCGAGAAGACGCGGACATGGCCCACCCGGCGGATCAGCAGCGGCGCCATGCGCGAGGCGAAAAGGAAGCCCACGAAATAGGCCGACATCACGACCGAGATCTCCAGGGTCGTGAAGTCCTCGATCTGCCCGCGCAGGCCAAGGAGAGTTCCCTGGAGGCCATTGCCGATCATGAGGAGATACATGCCGAGAAGGAGCGCCCAGGCGCTTCCAAGGACTTGCAGCATGGTCGCTCCCTTTCTTCCCTCCGGGCCAAGGTAGCACGGCGTAATTGTCCCGCGAGTCCGAAGGCGACCCCGCCGGGCGGTTAGCGCCCCCGTGGGAGGAGGAGCGACGCATCCCCGTAGGAGAAGAAACGGTAGCCCTGCCCGATTGCGTGGGAATAGACCTCGCGAATGCGGTCCGTCCCCAGGAGGGCCGAGACGAGCATCATCAGCGTGGATTTGGGCAGGTGGAAGTTGGTCATGAGTCCGTCGCAGACGCGGAACTCGAAGCCAGGGGTGATGAAGATGTCGGTCTCCCCCCGCCAGGGGCGAAGGGTGCCGTCGCGTCCCGCCGATTCGAGGAGCCGGAGCGCCGTGGTCCCCACCGGGATCACCCGCCCGCCCGCGGCCTGGGTGGCCATGAGCTCCTGGGCGGCGCCCTCGGTCACCTCGCCCCATTCGGCGTGCATCCGGTGGTCGGCGATGTCGTCCACCTTGACCGGCAGGAAGGTCCCCGCGCCGACATGGAGCGTGACATGCGTGAACTCCACGCCCCTCGCCCGCAGCGCATCCAGGAGCGGCGGGTCGAAATGGAGCGAGGCGGTGGGCGCTGCGACGGCCCCGGTCGCGCGGGCCCAGACCGTTTGGTAATCCTCGCGGTCCTGATCGTCCGGCGGGCGCAGGGCCTCGATGTAAGGGGGCAGCGGCATCCGTCCGGCCTGCGCGAGGGCCATGGCAAAGGCGTCGGGCGACAGCGAGAAGCGCAGCAGCCCCTGCCCCTCCTCGCTCCCCTCGAAGGTGGCGGACAGGCCGCCATCGAAGTCGACGACCTCGCCTTCCTTCACCTTGCGCAGCGGCTTGATGAGCGCGGCCCAGAGCCCCTCGCCCCGGTCGGACAGGAGCGTGGCCTCGATCCTTGCCACCGCCTCGCCCCGGTGGCGGGTGCCGGTCAGGCGGGCCGGGATCACCTTTGTATCGTTCAGCACCAGCCGGTCGCCAGGCCGCAGAACCTGGGGCAGGTCAGAGACGTGGAGGTCGTCCAACGCCTCGGGCCCCGCGACGAGCAGCCGGGCGGAGGAGCGGGGCCGCGCGGGCCGCGTGGCGATCAGGCCCTCGGGGAGGGCAAAGTCGAAATCGCTGAGCTTCATGGCCGGGTGGCTATCCTGCGTCCCGCGCCTCGGCAATCCTACTGGCTTAGCGCGGGCGGGCGGCGGCGGAAGATTTCGCGGAACATGCCCGGCGTCAGCACCGACAGCGGGTTCACCCCCACGGCAGGTTTGTTTGGGTCGCCCCGAAGCGTGAAGTTGAAGCCCAAGAGCCCTTCGCCCGGCCGCGTCAGGATCGATCCGATGCCGTTCAGGAGGTAGAACGGCGACACGACACCCTGGAAGTCCATAAGGTAAGCCTCGGTGTCGAAGACCCCGTCCATCGACAGCCCCAAGCCTGCGCCCATCGCGCTGGACCGCGCCACGGTCACGGCGGTCGGGTCGATGCGGAACTCGGCCGAGACGTCGTCGAAAAGGATCCCCTGCCCGCCCAACTGCTGGAGGAGGCCCACGACCGACGCGGCGTTGAGGAGCGAGGCCAGGACCGGCGCGTCCCGCACCTTGAGCCCGTTGATCCAGAGCTGCCCCGTATAGCTGTCCGGCCCCTCCGGCAGGAGCAGCATGTCGAGCGCACCTCCTTCGGCCATGGTGAAGAGGTCCGCGGCTTTCATCACGGCGCCCGCGTCCTGCGCCTGCACCCGGGCCGCGACGCGGTCGCCTTGGGGCGCCACCTGCCCCGTGACAGGAGGTCCGCCGTTCACGAAGCCCGAGAACGCCCCTTCGAGGCCCGACACGGTCGAGAACTCCCCCGCGAAGCCGGTCAGCGCAATTCCGTCGGTGATCTGGAGCTTGTCGAGCGCGACTGAGATCGGACCGCCCTCACCCCCTTCCCCGTCCTCGCCCCCTTCGCCGAAGGCAGCCGCGCCGAGGTCCAGCGTCCCGCCGCCGACCGCGATGGCCGGGGTGTCGCTGCCCGCCCGCGCCGTCAGGGTCACGGGCGCGTCGAGCCAATCGCCCAGCGCGACCCGCGACAGGCGAAGTCGGTCGAAGGCGCCATCAGACGTCAGGCGCAGGTCGCCCTCGGCCCGCAGCCCTGCAGCGGACAGGCTCAACCGATCCACGCGGACGGGTTCCGAAAGACGTCCTTCCACGAGAAGCTCGCCTGAACGCCCGGCGCTCTTGGACCACCCGATTTCCGGCAGCGCCAGCGCGACCCCCTCCAGCCCGGACCGGAACGTGAAGGCCGGCGCCTCGCCGGGGGCGAGGGCGAGGGTCAGTTCCCCCGTTCCATCGCCCGAGACGCTCCCCTCGGGAAGGAGGATGCCAAACTCCGAGAGGATGGCGGGGTTGATCTCCACCTTGGCGGTCACGCCGGATCGCCCCTCTTCCTCCGGGGCGAAGCGTTGGGTCCAGGCGCCTTCGACGGCAGCGGTGCCGACCCGCATCGCGCCGCCGACCTCGATGCCCTCCTGCGTGACGCCCACGGCCAGCATGTCGGCGCTGAGGGTCCGGCCCGGGATCAGAACGTCCGTGGACACGTCGCTCAGGGCGGCGGCGATGTCGAACCGCAGCTCGTCCTGCGTCATGGGACCAATGAAGAAGTCGAGCCGGCCTGCCGCCTCCGCCCGACCCTCGGCAAGCGTCACCGGCAGGTCGGCGGCGCTGAGGAAACGCCAGGGCGGCTGGTCCAGGAAGGACAAGGCGGCGGTGATGGGCCCCTTGACGGACAGGTCCAGCGTCGTGGGCGAGCGGACCGCATTGCCGGGATGAATGGTGACGGCCGTTCCGGCGAGGTCGAGCCGCCCTCCCTCGTCGGCCAGGACGCTCCCCCGGTCCAGCGCCGCGGTAAAGGTCCCCGCCTCCCAGGTCAGGCGCCCATCGGCCCCCGTGATCGGCGGGTGATGCGGCAGCGCCCGCAGCGCGACATCCGCGAATCCCGAGGTCACCGCGAGCCGCGCGGGCTCCCCCGTCCGGAACCGGAGCGCGGCGGCGACATCCTCCAGCACCCCAGCCGAAAGGTTGTCGACGAGCCAGGCGCGCAGCCCGGGCCGGAGCCTCTCGGGCCAGAGCGCCAGCAGCCTGTCGCGCGTCACGCGGGCAAGCCCCGCGTCCAGAGCGACGTTCCACCCGTCCGATGAGGCGGCGACGCGGCCCGACAGGTCGATGCGGCTCGCCTCCTCGCCGGGAAGGCCAAGGCTCGCCTCGGCGATGTCCACGCTGAACGGGTCGAGCCGCAGGCGGAACTGGGCGGTGGCCTCGGGCAGCCGGGCGGGCTCGTCGTACAAGCCCGGAGGATCCAGGGTCATTCCCTCCAGGGTGAACTGGCCCAAAAGCGCGCGGGGCAGGCCCGCCTCGATCTCCCGCAGGTAGGCTTGGCCCGACCCCATCACGCTGCCCCAGTCGCTTTGGACCTCGACCCGTTCGAATCGCACGGCCTGGGTCGCGGGGTCGTAGGACAGGTAGGCCCGCGCCAGATCGAAGCCCACGGCGGCGGCGGCGTTGGGACGCAGCTCCCCATCCGCCATCTTGAGGGCAACCGTCGTCGGCCCCAGCGCGCCCTGCGAATCCAGTTCCGCCCGCAGCGCCATCGACACAGGGGCGTCTACCACCGCGAGCCAGGCCAGCGCGGGGCTCTGGCTCGCCACGTCGGCGGCGGCCACGTCGGTGAGGGTGAGGCTCATGCGGGCGGCGCGGCTCAGCCGGGGGCTTTCGTAGTCGAGCTTGGCATGGGTGACGAACGACCGCCCGGACAGGACCGCGACGTCGCCCGTGACGCGCGTGAACCCGCCCCGCAGATCGAGCGCAAGGACCCCGCCATCTAGTGTCCAGTTCCGCCCCGCCCGCGCATCGTCATAGTCTACCACGAGCCCGTCCACCCGGATTGTCTGGAGCGCTGATAGCGCAGGCCGCTCGAACAGCCTCTCGAATTGGTCGGGGAGCGAGGCCAGACCCTCCGCCCGCCGTGCACCCTGCCCCTGCGCGGCCGCGCCGCCGTTCCCGAAGGCGAGCTGGACGCGCCCATCCTCGGCCCGGGACAGCGACAGCTCGGCCCCCGACAGGGCGATTTCCTGCACCAAAAGCCGCCGCTCGAACAGGAGCCCCCGGGGGGAGACCTGGGCGGTCGCCTCCGGGATCCGGGCCACAAGCCTCCCGTCGCGGTCGTGCAACGTGACGTCCAGAAGG
>CADCUU010000093.1 GCA_902805995.1 uncultured Rubellimicrobium sp. | reverse complement strand
CGCAACGCCGCCGGCGAGCTTGGCCAGGCGCTCCTGCAGCTTCTCGCGGTCGTAGTCGGAGTCGCTCTTCTCGATCTCGGCGCGGATCTGGTTGACGCGGCCCTCGATCTGGCCGGTGTCACCGGAGCCCTCGACGATGGTGGTCTCGTCCTTGGTGATGACGACCTTGCGGGCCTGGCCGAGGAGCTCGATGCCGGCGTTGTCGAGCTTGAGGCCGACCTCCTCGGAGATGACCTGGCCGCCGGTGAGGATCGCGATGTCCTGCAGCATGGCCTTGCGGCGGTCGCCGAAGCCCGGGGCCTTGACGGCGACGGACTTGAACGTGCCACGGATCTTGTTGACGACCAGGGTGGACAGCGCCTCGCCGTCGACGTCCTCGGCGATGATGACCAGCGGCTTGCCGGACTGCATGACCTTCTCGAGCAGGGGCAGCAGGTCCTTGACGCTGCTGACCTTGGAGTTGGCGATGAGGACGTAGGGGTCCTCGAGCACGGTCTCCATGCGCTCGGGGTCGGTGACGAAGTAGGCCGAGATGTAGCCCTTGTCGAACCGCATGCCCTCGGTCAGCTCGAGGTCGATGCCGAACGTGTTCGACTCCTCGACCGTGATGACACCTTCCTTGCCGACCTTGTCCATCGCCTCGGCGATGACGTCGCCGACGGTGGTGTCACCGGCGGAGATCGACGCGGTGGCGGCGATCTGCTCGCGGGTCTCGATCTCGGTCGCCATGCTGAGCAGCTGCCCGGTCACGGCCTCGACGGCGGCCTCGATGCCGCGCTTGAGGCCCATCGGGTTGGCACCCGCGGCGACGTTGCGCAGACCCTCGCGCACCATGGCCTGGGCCAGGACGGTCGCGGTGGTCGTGCCGTCACCGGCGACGTCGTCGGTCTTCTTGGCGACCTCCTTGACGAGCTCGGCACCGATCTTCTCGTACGGGTCCTCGAGCTCGATCTCCTTGGCGATGGAGACGCCGTCGTTGGTGATCGTGGGGGCGCCCCACTTCTTCTCCAGGACGACGTTGCGGCCCTTCGGGCCGAGGGTGACCTTGACGGCGTCGGCGAGCTGGTTCATGCCGCGCTCGAGGCCGCGACGGGCCTCCTCGTCGAAGGCGATGATCTTTGACATGCGTGTGGGTCCTCCCAGTCGGGCGTGCTGATCCGCGGGTGCCCGCGACGGACGACCGGACTGCCGGTCTCACCTGCTGATCTGGCACTCTGCACGTCGGAGTGCTACGTAAAGGATTAGCACTCGCACCCGCCGAGTGCAAGCCGTTGCCGCACCTCCGGCGAGCCGGCGACGCGGGAGCA
>CADCUU010000092.1 GCA_902805995.1 uncultured Rubellimicrobium sp. | reverse complement strand
AGGGGGCCTGCGCCTCCTTCGCCACCGACTACGAGGGCAAGCTCGCCACGCTCGACGCCCACGGCCTTCTGGAGGCCGTGCGCCGCTACGAGCGGATCGACCAGATCGCGGGCCGGGTCATGTCCTATGCGGGCCTGCGCTATTACCAGCTCACCACGGATGGCGAGCGGGCCAAGTTCTTCTCCGACTGCCAGGACCGCGTGACGAACTTCACCACGCCACTCGTCTTCTGGAGCCTGGAGTTCAACCGGCTCGACGACGAGCACCTGTCGAGCCTCCTCGGTCAGAGCCAGGAGCTTCACCGCTACAAGCCCGTCTTCGACCGGATGCGCGCGATGAAGCCCTACCAGCTCTCGGACGAGCTGGAGAAGTTCCTCCACGACGCCTCGGTCGTCGGCGCCTCGGCCTGGAACAAGCTCTTCGACGAAACCATGGCCGCCCTCGAATTCGAGGTGGAGGGCGAAAAGCTCAACATCGAGGGCACGCTGAACCTTCTGACCGATCAGGACCGCGCCAAGCGCGAGGCCGGCTTCCAGGCGCTCTCCAAGGTCTTCGGCGAGAACACCCGCACCTTCGCGCGCATCCACAACACGCTCGCCAAGGAGAAGGAGATCGAGGACCGCTGGCGGGGCCTCCCTTCGCCCCAGATGGGCCGCCATCTGTCGAACCATGTGGAGCCCGAGGTGGTCGAGGCGTTGCGCGACGCCGTGGTCGCCGCCTATCCGCGCCTGTCGCACCGCTACTATCGGCTCAAGGCCAAGTGGCTCGGCCTCGACACGCTGCAGGTCTGGGACCGCAACGCGCCCCTGCCGACCGAGGATGACCGCATCGTCCCCTGGGACGAGGCGCAGCGCACCGTGACCGAGGCCTATGCCGCCTTCGACCCGCGCATGGCCGACCTCGCCAAGCCGTTCTTCACGCAAGGGTGGATCGACGCCGCCGTGAAGCCCGGCAAGGCCCCCGGCGCCTTCGCCCATCCCACCGTCACGGACGCGCATCCCTATGTGATGCTGAACTACCTCGGCAAGCCGCGGGACGTGATGACGCTGGCCCATGAACTTGGCCACGGCGTCCATCAGGTACTGGCGGCCGGACAAGGGGAGCTTCTGTCTTCCACGCCGCTCACGCTGGCCGAGACGGCATCCGTCTTCGGCGAGATGCTGACATTCCGCAAGCTCCTCTCCGAGGCGCCGGACCAGAAGGCGCGCAAGGCGCTCCTCGCCGGCAAGGTGGAGGACATGATCAACACGGTCGTGCGCCAGATCGCCTTTTACGACTTCGAATCCAAGCTCCACGCCGCGCGCCGTCAGGGCGAGCTGACCGTGGAGGACATCAACGCGCTCTGGATGTCGGTGCAGGCGCAGTCGCTGGGTGACGCCTTCGATTTCGCCCCGGGCTACGAGACCTTCTGGTCCTACATCCCGCATTTCGTCCACTCGCCCTTCTACGTTTACGCCTATGCCTTCGGAGACGGCCTCGTGAACGCGCTCTATGCGGTCTACGAGGAAGGCGACGCGGGCTTCCAGGACCGCTACTTCGAGATGCTGAAGGCCGGAGGGTCCAAGCATCACAAGGAGTTGCTGGCGCCCTTCGGGCTCGATGCCTCGGACCCGCGTTTCTGGGACAAGGGCCTGTCGATGATCGAAAGCCTCATCGACGAGCTGGAGACGATGGAGGGCTGACCGCTCTCCGACCTGACGGGAACAAAGAAGGAGGATCTCCCATGTTCCGACGCGCTTTCTTCGCCTCTGCCACGCTGTTGGCCGCCCTCCCGGCGGCCGCGGCATCCCTGTCCACCTCGACCTGCAACGGGCAGAGCGCGGAACTGACCAGCACCGGAAGCGGCACGACGCTCACGGTCAATGGGACCGACGTGCCGCTGGACCAGGGCTACGTCCATACCGGCCTGTCCTGCGTGAGCCACGACGGCGCGACGCTCTTCGGCCTCATCCGCAGCGCGGGGGACGTGGAGGAATACCTCCTCCTCGACCCTGCGACGCTGAAAGTTTCGCAGGTCACCTACGAGGAGGCCGAGGCGCTGGATTTCTGGCAGACTGAGGACGACTGGTTCGAGGAGGAATAATCCCGCCGCCGGTCAGGACAGCATCTCCAAGAGCACCTCGACTGAGGATTCCTTGTGGTCGGGTTCGTCCCGCGCGATGGCGGGCGTCGCGCGGGACCAGGTGCCCCCGGCCGCGCAGTCGAGGAGAAGGGCCGCAAGGTCGCCCGTCCGCGTGCGGATGAGGTCAGGCGGGATGACGTCCGGGCCGATCCAGGCGTCGCCCGTCGGCTCGCCCTCCATGAGCCAGCCCGGCCGCACCGCTGTCCAATCGAGCGGGGAGGCCCGCAGCAGGGCCTCCATCTCGCGCATCTGGTCCAGAACCTTGCTGAGGGCGGCCATGACTCCCGTCCGGAACAGGAGGGGGCCCCTGTCCTGCGCGACGACGAAGCTCGCGGAGATCACGACGATCCGCGGCACGCCCTCGGCCTCCATCGCCTCGGTGATCCGCCGCGTGCCGGTTGTGTAGAGCGGCGGCGGGTTGAGGAGGGTCCTGGGGTCGTTCGGCACGCCGAGGCAGGAGATGACGGCGTCCATGCCTGCGACGACGGGGCGAAGGTCGCCGGCAAGGACATCCGCCTCCACCGCTTCCACCCCGCTGGGGAGGGCGGCGGGATCACCGATGGACCGGTCCGAGGCCCGCACGGAATGGCCACGGGCCACGGCCTGCTGGACGACCCGACGCCCGGTGGCCCCCTCCGCGCCCAAGACCAGGATGCGTGCCGACATGCCGTTCCCCCTCCCGCTCGCTTCGTCTCGGGAGGGGGAACGGGCGGGCCACTCATCCGTTCCGGCGGGCTGGCCTCAGCCGCGGGTTTCCGCCTCCAGCACCAGGTCGATGAAGCGCTGCGTGCCTTGCGAGAACTCCAGCGGGCACGGATAGGCGGTCCCGTCACGGATCGTGCGGACAAAATTCTCCACCTGAAGGACGTAGTGGTTGACGGCGGGCCAGCGCTCGAAGGTGCGGGTGTTGCCCGTCGTCTCGATGGACAGCTGCGCGAGGTCGTGGAGATTCGCGTTGAACGGGGCCCCGGCGACGCGGAGGAGGCCCTCCTCGCCGTGGAAGGTCACCTCCTGCCGGGGGAACATCCGCATGGAGGTGAAGCCCGAATAGGTGAAGCTCGGGAAGCGTGCCCAGAGGCCCGCGAAAACATCCACGTCGTTTTCCCGGCGGACATGGGCGTGCTCCACGGCCACGGGCTCCTCTCCCGTCACGAAGCGGGTGGAGCCCAGGGTGTAGACGCCGATGTCCGGAAGCGAGCCGCCCCCAACCTCCGGCCGGTTGCGGATGTTGGTCATGTCACGGAGGTCGTAGCTGAAGGCCGCGTCCACATGCACGAGCCGCCCGATCGCGCCGTTCTGCAGAAGCTCGCGCGCGCGGATCCACTGGGGATGATGGACGATCATGTAGGCTTCGGCCACGAGGAGGCCGGAGCGGTCCCGCGCCTCGATCAGCTGGTCGAACTCGGCGGCCTGCATCGTCATGGGCTTTTCGCACAGGACATGCTTGCCCGCCGCGATGGCCTTGAGCGACCATTCCAGATGGAGATGGTTGGGCAGCGGGATGTAGACGGCCTCGATCTCCGGATCGGCGAGGAGGTCTTCGTAGGAGGCATGGACCTTGAGCCTAGGGGCGAACTCCTGGAAGGCTTCGGCCTTCGCCGGGTCCGAGGTGGCGAGCGCATGGAGTTCCGCGCCGCGCGCCATGTGGATGGCTGGCGCCATGTGCTCGCGCGCGAAGTTCGCGGCGCCCAGCACGCCCCAGCGGACGGGTTCCTTCATCGCAACTCTCCCCATTCAGTGCGGGGGCAACCTAGTCGCGAGGTCGCGGCGGCGGCAAGGGGCCGCGCCGGGTCATATGGAGGTGGCTTGTGGGAACCGGGTGTCGGCCATGCATGCTGGGCCGCCAGCCCCTACCCTTTCTGAGCGGCAAGCGTTGGACGGCCCCTGCATAGGTCAAGCTTGCAGTCGGAACTTCAGCAGGAGTTGCGGACGACCCTTGGGATCTCAAGCCGCCTCGAAACTGCGCCCCATGACCGGGCGCAGCCTTGTGCGGCTGCGCCGGTCGTCTCAGGCCCGCTCCAGCATTCCCCGCTCGCGCGCAAGCTCGGTCATACGCTTCTGGAGCTTCTCGAAGGCACGGACCTCGATCTGGCGGATGCGCTCCCGCGAGACGCCGTAGCGCTCGGACAGCTCCTCCAGGGTCACCACGGTGTCGGTCAGGCGGCGCTGGACGAGCACGTCCTTTTCCCGGTCGGTGAGCTGGTCCATGGCCGCGGTCAGCAGCTCGCGCCGGGCCTCCAGCTCGTCGCGCTCGGCAAAGGCGGTGGCCTGGTCGGCCTCCTCGTCCTCCAGCCAGTCCTGCCATTGGGTCGCGCTGTCCTCCGAGGCGCCCACCGTCGCGTTGAGCGACGCGTCGCCCCCCGACAGGCGACGGTTCATGGAGATGACCTCGTCCTCGGTCACGCCGAGGTCGGTGGCGATGCGGGTCACGTTCTCGGGCCGCAGGTCCCCCTCCTCGAGGGCGCCGATGCGGGCCTTGGCCTTGCGCAGGTTGAAGAAGAGCTTCTTCTGCGCCGAGGTCGTGCCGAGCTTCACGAGCGACCAGGACCGCAGGATGTATTCCTGGATCGAGGCGCGGATCCACCACATCGCGTAGGTCGCGAGGCGGAACCCTTTCTCCGGGTCGAAGCGCTTGACCGCCTGCATCAGGCCCACATTGGCTTCCGAGATGACCTCCGCCTGCGGGAGGCCGTAGCCGCGGTAGCCCATGGCAATCTTGGCCGCGAGCCGCAGATGCGAGGTGACGAGCTTGTGCGCGGCGCCGGAGTCCTCGTGGTCCACCCAGCGCTTGGCGAGCATGTACTCCTCCTCAGGCTCCAGCATGGGAAACTTGCGGATTTCCTGAAGGTAGCGGTTCATCCCCTGTTCGGGGCTGGGGGCCGGAAGATTCGCGTAGGTCGCCATGTGCGTCCCCTTTCGAAAAAGTCTATCCCTTTAACATTACGGTTCGCGCGACGCAAGGGAAAGGCAGGTATAGCCCATCTTCGCAACAGGAAGACTGATGAACGCTGTGCGCTCGTGCACAGGCCGGCTGCGGGCGTGACGAGTGCTCAACCGCGCAGGCGGCGCAGGAGTTCCGCCATGTCGGGGGGCAGGGGCGACTCGAAGCGCAGGGATTCGCCGCTCACCGGATGGACGAAGCCCAGGGTCGCGGCATGGAGCGCCTGGCGGGGGAAGGCCTTGGCCGCCGCCGCGCCGTCCTCGCCCAAGGCCTTGGCCGAGGGCGCGCGATGGCCGCCATAGACCGGGTCGCCGATCAGGCCGTGGCCGGCATAGGCCATGTGGACGCGGATCTGGTGGGTGCGCCCCGTCTCCAGCCAGCAGTCGATGAGGGCGGCGGCGTGAGGGTTGCCCAGCGGCTCCACGACGCGGGCGCGGGTCACGGCGTGGCGCCCGCCCTCCCAGGTCACGGCCTGGCGCTGGCGATCGGTGCGGTGCCGGTCGAGCCGCGTGGCGATGCGCAGGATAGTACCCGGCTCCCACGATACGCCGCGCAGGCCGGACAGGCGCGGGTCGGCGGCGCTGGGCGTTCCGTGGCAGAGCGCGAGGTAGTGGCGCTCGACCTCATGCGCCTCGAACTGGGCGGCGAGGCCCTGATGCGCCCGGTCGGACTTGGCGGCCACGAGAAGGCCCGACGTGTCCTTGTCGATCCGGTGGACGATGCCCGGCCGCAGCATCCCGCCCACGCCGGACAGCGACGCCCCGCAATGGTGGATCAGCGCGTTGACCAGCGTGCCGGTGGGCGTGCCGGGCGCGGGGTGGACGACCATGCCCGCGGGCTTGTCCACGACGATGAGGTCCGCGTCCTCCCAGACCACGTTCAGGGGGATGTCCTCGGGGCCGATATGGCTTTCCTCGGGCGGGCCTAGCGCGATCTCGACCTCCGCGCCCTCCGAGACGGGGGCCGAGAGGTCGGTCACGACCGCGCCGTCGAGCCGCACGGCCCCCTCGGCCACGAGCTTCGCGATCCGCGAACGGCTCAGGGTCTCGTCTGGCACGTCGCGCGCCAGCGCCTTATCAAGGCGGCGCGGCGGGTCGGCCGCGATCGTGAAGCAAAGGCGCTCGGCCATGGATGCGGCTCCCGACACTCCCCTCCCGCCCGGCCTTCGCGCGCTGCAACGTCTCGTGACGGTGCTGACGGTGGTGATGATCCTGGGGTTCCTAGTGCTGATCGGGGCGCTTGTCATGCGCCTGAATGCCGATGGGCCGCCCCTGCCCGACAGCATCGACCTGCCCGAAGGCGCGGAGGCCGTGGCCTTCACCCAGGGGGGCGACTGGTATGCCGTGGTGACGGCGGATGACACCATCCTCGTTTATGACCGTTTGACCGGGCAGCTTCGGCAGACGGTGGCGCTGGACTGACGCGCCTGCGTCGTTACCTTCCCCGCAGCGCTAAGGGGCGCGACCAAAGAAGGGAGACACGCCATGAGCATCTTCGCTGAAGGCCGCGCGGCCGTCATCACGGGGGCGGCGGGCGGCATCGGGCTTGCCGTCGCGCGGGCCTGCCTGGACCGGGGAATGCGCGTGACCCTGGCGGATCACGACGGCGACCGGCTCCGGGCCGCGGCAGACAGCCTCGCGGGTCAGGTCGCGCAGGCCGTCTGCGACGTGAGCGACCCCGCGCAGGTGGAGGCCCTGCGCGACGCGGCGGTGGCGGCGCATGGACCGGTGGACCTCCTCGTCAACAACGCGGGCGTGGCGCATCCCAACAAGCCCTGGTCGGGCCGCGAGGGGTGGGAGGCGACGCTGGCCGTGAACCTGTGGGGCGTGATCAACGGGCTCCACGCCTTCGTGCCGATGATGCTGGAGGAGGGGCGCGACGGCGCGGTCGTGAACCTCGGCAGCAAGCAGGGCATCACCAACCCGCCGGGGAACACGGCCTACAACGTGTCCAAGGCCGGGGTGAGGGTCGTGACGGAGCAGCTCGCCTGGGAGTTCCGGCAGATCGAGGGATGCCGCCTGTCGGCGCATCTCCTCGTGCCGGGCTTCACCTTTACTGGCATGACGGCGGGCGGGGCGGCCGAGAAGCCCGCGGGCGCCTGGACGGGGGAGCAGGTGGCCGAGCGGATGGTCGAGGGGGTGGAGGCGGGGGCCTTCTACATCATCTGCCAGGACAACGAGGTGGACTGGGACACCGACCGCAAGCGCATCGCCTGGGGCGCGGGCGACATCACCGAAGGCCGCCCGGCCCTGTCGCGCTGGCACCCGGACTTCGGCGAGGCCTTCAGGCGCTATCCCGGTCCCTGACGACCGGGGCCGTCAGCCGTGGGCGTG